>JBGTGK010000056.1:0-28824 GCA_041746795.1 Phormidesmis sp. | reverse complement strand
TGAGCAAGGGACTAGAGACTTCTGTCACATTCGCGGTTATCTATCCACCCTGCGAAAGCAGGGCCTTGATGTCTTGGATGCTCTGGTCGATCTGTTTTCTGGGAGTGCTCGCTCGCTCCTACCTCAGCCTGAGTAGTTACCATATATTATTAATACATAAAAAGCTAATAAAGAGCCGATTGGCAACAGGTTAAAAGCCGTTTTAGCTATTTGGCATTAAAACGAGGATATCGAAAATGCGTAATGCTTCTCGCACTCAGTCTCAGGCGAAAGCCGCTGTAATTCCTGCTCAAGCGCCTTCACCCGAAGCCCGCCGTCAGCAGCTACAGGAGCAAATCACCATCGCCCTGGTTGGGCTAGGCGCTTTGGTTGCTGCCGGGATTGCTTAGCTATTTAGATTCGCAGCGCCCTTTTAAGACGGCTCTGTGAGTCTGAATTTATCAAGATTCCTGCGATAACTCTCCTTATCGCAGGAATTTTTTATTGGGCCTGTTTGACTGCGCCTTTGCTGCGGCTAGCTAACAAAATGGCTTCTTTTGGCTTCTTTTAAGTGGCAGAGCCTTCAAACTTAGCTAAAATGTTAAGGTCGCTAGCGCTAGTTTTTAAGATCTAAAAATATCCGAAAAGTTTGACGCGATCGCCCACATCGCAGCCCCGAAACCTCAAAATCGATCTACGGTATTACATTGACCCTTTTTTGAGCAGGCAATAGGTACCTGCGATCGCCCATGAAGCTCGCTTCCCGCATCCGTCAGGTTACGCCTTCTATGACGCTGGTCATTGCCGCCCAGGCCAAGGCCATGAAAAAGGACGGATTAGATGTCTGTAGCTTCAGCGCAGGCGAGCCCGACTTTGACACGCCCAGGCATATTTGCGAGGCTGCTAAAACGGCGATAGACCAAGGCAAGACGCGCTATGGCCCAGCCGCCGGTGAGCCCGCCCTGCGTGATGCCATTGCACATAAGCTACAGGCTGACAATCAGCTTTGCTACAGCCGCGACAATATATTAGTCACCAATGGCGGCAAGCACGCGCTGTACAACCTGATGATGGCTTTTATTGAGCCGGGCGATGAGGTGATTATTCCGTCGCCTTACTGGGTGAGCTATTCAGAGATGGTCAAGCTTGCGGGCGGCACCCCGGTAATGGTGCCAACGACGGCTGAAAATAATTACAAGATTACCGCTGAGCAGCTGCGAGCCGCGATTACGCCTAACACGCGCTTGTTTGTACTCAACTCGCCCTCAAACCCGACCGGCATGGTCTACACCCCCGCAGAAATTCGGGCGCTAGCTGCCGTGGTGGTGGAAGCAGATATTTGGGTGGTCTCTGATGAAATTTACGAAAAAATTCTGTACAACGGCGCTGAGCATCTGAGCATTGGCGCGGCAGGCCCAGAGATCTTTAAGCGCACGATTACCTGCAACGGCTTTGCCAAAGCCTATGCGATGACGGGCTGGCGGCTGGGCTACTTAGCTGCGCCTGAAGAGATTATCAAAGGGGCGATTACGCTGCAAAGTCATATGACGTCTAACGTGTGTACTTTTGCTCAGTATGGGGCGATCGCTGCCCTCACCGGCCCCACCGACAGTATCGGCACCATGCTCTCGGCCTTCACCAAGCGGCGGCTGGCCATCATAGATAGGGTTAGAAGCATTGACGGACTCAGCTGCGGTGAACCCGACGGCGCATTCTACCTGCTAGTCGACATCAGCCAGCTAGGCATGGCCTCTGAGCAGTTTTGCAAAGCGCTGCTCGATGAAAAATATGTTGCCACCATCCCAGGCGTGGCCTTTGGCGCAGAAGGCACCATCCGTATCTCCTACGCCACCGACATGGATACAATTGAGCGCGGCATGGATAGGTTAAGTGGGTTTGTGCGTTCGCGCTAGCGTTGGCTTAGGCAAATCGCGTTAGCGTTGGCAGATTTTTGCCTGAGGACATTTCCTCAGGCAAAAGCTATTTTTTGAGCTATCATTAAACCAAATGGTTGAACAAAGTGTCAATCTCGATATTGTTTTTAAGTCACTCGCCGATGCAACCCGGCGAGATATCCTGAAGCGGGTATCGAAGGAATCGCTTTCAATTAGTGCGCTGGCTGCGCCCTATCAAATGTCGTTTGCGGCGATCGCCAAACACATCTCAGTACTCGAAGCCGCCAAACTCATCATCAAACGCCGCCAGAGCAAACAGCAGATTGTTAGCGTTGTTCCAAAGACGATTGAAACGGCGGTTATCCACCTCGAACAATACGAGGAACTTTGGAGCGATCGCTTTGACGCATTAGAAAAACTATTACAAGAGGATGAGCCATAACATCAGTCCGTTGAAGCGCTTGAGAAATTATTTTAGGAAGGACAAGTAATGAACAAGACAGCTTGCATTAAAGCCGACCAGCACAAAACTCTGACCGTTGAGCGGGTGTTTAGTGCCCCGCAAGATCGAGTCTGGCAAGCTCTGACTGACTCCGTGATGCTTGATCAGTGGTGGGCACCTAAACCCTGGAAAGCCGAAACGAAATCTTTTGAGTTTAGAGAGGGCGGTCACTGGCACTACTCAATGAACGGGCCAGAAGGGGAAAAGCATTGGGGATGGATGGACTATCTTACTGTTGAGCCTAAAACCAGCTATTCTGCTCGCGACGCCTTTGTCGATGAAGCCGGTAACAAGAATCCTGATATGCCGAGTATGCATATGCTGACGACCCTTGAGGCGGAAGGAGACTCAACTAAAGTTGTCGTAACGACGACGTTTGCAAGCCTCTCAGATATGCAGACAATCATCGAAATGGGCTTTGAAGAGGGCTTCGCGATCGCCCAAGATCAGCTTGAGGAAATGGTTGCGATCGCTAATTAGGCGTTTGCAATATGAAAGTAAAACTCGCGCTTTAATTCTAGGTTCTGTTCACCCCAACGCAGTATTAGGCTAATTTATGCATAGTTGCAGCCGTTTTCTGCGCTTCTGCATAAATTCTTAGCGCAGCAGCCATATGTTGTTCAGCCTCTTCCCCTTTTGATTGAAACCACAATAAAGTTTCAGAATCAACCCGAATAGCAACAGTTGCCAGCGAAGAAGAAGGCATTCGCAATTGTGCCTTTAAGACAAACTCATCGGTAAGAGGCGGAGCATCAGATGTGTCGATCTCATCATCTGACATTGCGTCGATTCTAGCCCAGTCTGTTCTTGAGGTATTGGTCATAATTCTTTCTTTCGTATGAGAGAGCTTTCCTGAGTGAGATGATACGAACTGTTTCTTGATCGGGCTCGGTGTAAATAATCACTACAGCCCGTCCATCTAGTATTCCAGTGCCAATCCATCGATCTTCGGCGTAATCGGTGCGTGCATCAAACTCGACTGCCATTGGCAAATTAACATTGGCAAATTAAAAACTCGATAAGCGTCAGCAAAATTGAATCCATGCTTATCAATGTTAGCCCCATTTTTTCTCTCATCTCACTCAAAATTCATGAACTAAAAAACTCACACATCCACAATGCAATGTAGCAAACCGCTATTGCAGATACCCCTAAACCGCAATCGGTTCTAGCGTCGGCCCACTCTCTTCTAAGGCATTAACAGCGACAACTGCCTGCCGTAGCGCCTCGGTTCGGCTGGGTAAAAAGCGTTCTTCGGGCACAATTTTGAGCAGGCCTAGCTTGGTGAGGCGCTTGTAGGTTTGGCCAGTGGCTCCCACAATGTAGACATTGCGATCGCCCTCCAAAGCATCCTTAATAGCATTCTCAATCGACAGCGAAGTGGTCACTCCCAAGTGAGGCACTTCGCTCAGGTCTAAAACCATTGCCTGACAGCTTGCAACAGCTTCTCGCTGACGGGCGATCGCCTTAGCCACCCCAAAAATCATCGGCCCACTGAGGCTAAAGAGCAAAACGCGATCCTTGCCCTGCTCCAACAGTGACTTTTCCTCATCGCTGAGCGCGATCCTATCGTCATCATCCGTAATCGCCGTCACCTTCTCTGACCTCATCTGACTGAGCTTGTCAATCGTCAGAATATTTGCAATAAACACTCCAGCGCCTACCGCCACCATCAAATCTACAAACACCGTCAGAAACACCACTCCATACATAATCGCCGCTGACTTCCAAGAAATCGTGTGGGCTCGCTTCAAAAAACCCCAGTCGATAATGTCGATACCCACTTTAATGATGATGCCAGCTAGCACCGACAGCGGAATATTACGAGTCAGGCCACTAGCCCCCAGCACCACAACCAGCAAAATCACCGCTCGGCTTATTCCTGAAAGGGCCGTGCGCCCACCCGCTTTAATATTTACCACGGTGCCCATAGTGGCCCCGGCCCCCGGCAGTCCGCCAAACATTCCCGAAACAATGTTGCCAATGCCCTGACCCACTAGCTCCTTATTAGAATCGTGCTCAGTGCGCGTCAGGCTATCGGCCACTACAGAGGTAAGCAGCGCATCAATACAGCCCAAAACACCTAGCACCACAGCGTCAATCAGCATGGTTTGCACTTGGCCACCGCTAAACACCGGCAGATGCAGCGTCGGTATTGCCAGCGGAATTTCACCAATGCGACGCATACTTTCGCCGCCATCCAGCAGGCTCAGGGATAGCAGCGTACCAATCACCATGGCCACCAGCTGCGGCGGCGCAAACTTTCTCAGTTCTTTGGGAAAGAACACGATGAGCAGCACGGTAAATACTGCCAGAGCGGCGTCATAGGGATGAATGGCCGATATCAACGCAGGCAGATTTTGCAGCGTTCCGATGACGCCACCTTTAGGGCCAGGTTCGCCCAACGCCGGGCCAATTTGCAAAATGATCAAAATCAAGCCAATGCCCGACATAAAGCCAGACACCACGTTATAGGGCATTAGCGTGACGTATTTCCCTAGCTTGAACACGCCCAAAGCAATTTGTAAGATGCCAGCCATCATCACTACTGTGAATGCCATAGCCATGCCATTTTCGGGATTTGCTGCCGTCAGCGTGGCGATCACCCCGGTTATTACCACCGTCATGGGGCCAGTAGGTTCGGAGATGAGGGCAGGTGTACCACCAAACAAAGCCGCAAAAAAACCAACCAAAATAGCGCCATAGAGTCCGGCGACCGGCCCTGCACCTGAGGCCAGCCCAAAGGCTAGAGCCATCGGCAAGGCAATAACCGCAGCGGTCAGACCACCAAATAAATCTCCGCGTATATTGTCAAAGTGGATGAGATTAGTTATGTTTTGAGGCTTTAGCATGGATAGGGCAAACCTTACGAATTGATCGCTGCGTTTATTTTCCCATGCTCTCGGCATGTCTCGGTATTTGAACCTACAAACCTACAAACCTACAAACCTACAAAGCAAGAATTACTCGGCCGACGGGTTTGGCAATGCAGGCTAGTACCTGGCCAGCAGCGCGATCGCTCTCACTCAACCCCTTTGGTTTCACGTCATAACACACCTCCCCTTCAGCCACCGAATGTTTGCAGGCCCCACAGCTCCCCATCCGACAGCCGCTAGCCATTGCCACCCCTGCTCGTTCTGCTGCATCTAGCAAAGTATCGAACTCATCACAATCAATCACCTTTCCTGATACAGAGAATGCTACGGAGAGCGTGCTTTGAGGGCAATCAGGCGGGCAATCATCTGTTTGAGAGGAGCGAACAATAGTTGGGTCTTCCTCGACAGCTTTCTTCGAGACAGATTTTTTAGCGGCAGGACTGCCGAAACTTTCCTCAAAGTAATTTTCTGGGGGGAAGCCTTCGGCCTGTAGCAGGGCTTTTGTGGCACTCATGAAGCCCGCTGGGCCGCACACGAATGCGGTGCGACAGCAAAAGTCCGGGCAAATAGCCGTCAGCAAAGCAGGACTCAGCCGCCCTCGATAGCCTGTCCAAGGGACGTGGGGCGCACTGCCGGTCAGCGTGAAAGCCAGCCTAAATTGCGGATGCTGAGCGGCTAATAGTGCTAGCCGCTGACGAAAAATAATATCTTGGGGCGTGCGAGCCACATGCACAAAAGTAATGTCGGTATTAGCCGCAAAATCGCTCAGCCACTGCGACATAGACATCATCGGCGTGATGCCACTACCTGCTGAAATCAGCAGCAGCTTATCGGCAGGGTGATCGACGCAGTTAAAATTCCCAAACGGCCCTTGCATGGGCAGCGCCATGCCTACTTCAAGCTGGTCGTGCAGCCAGTTAGAGGCAACGCCCAGCGGCAAATCTTCATTAGCTGCGCCCACTCGCTTAACGGTGATGTCCAGCGTATAAGGCCGAGATGGGCTAGAAGAAATAGAGTACGAGCGACTGATCGGCTCGCTGCTTGAGCCTTCGACCGGCAGCTTGAGCGTCACAAACTGGCCGGGCTTAAAGTCGAACAGTCGTTCGGGCTCAGCGCCAAAGCGAAATGTTTTGACATCGTGAGTTTCCGAGATAATTTGCAGGCAGCGAGCCGAGATTTCATCACCCGACCACACCGTTTTTACCTGAGCAGGGTGAGAAACGGCGGGTAACGCTTCGATAATTAGGGCAAATTCGCCCATTCGAATCACGTCGTCAGGAGCGATCGCATAGCTCTGATTCACCTGAATCTCCTCATTGTTCAGCCTCGACCCATCCGTGCTGCCCAAGTCAGTAAAAAAGCACTGCGGCCCGTCAAATAAAACGCGGCCATGCACCCGGCTCACGGCTGGCCCATTTAATACCAGGTCGCAGTCAGGATGGCGGCCAATTAAGCATTCAGCCTGTTGAGTAGAGCGCGGCGCAAGCTCAGCCGTATAAACATCGTTATTGTTGTAGTTAATGACTTTTGCTTTCAGCATGGTTGAAAAGAAAGGTAGATTTGCAGGATAGTTTGTGTGAATAACAGTCTCAGAGCGGCTCGTTCAACGTTTTCGCAGGTGAGTTTTTAGCAAATGAGTGGGATCTGGCCCAGCGGTAGGCAAGTTGCGCTTGATGATTGTTTTAGGCAAAGAATCTTTGACTTCAGTAAGACCTGTGGCGCTGCTAGATTCTTTTGCCTCGGGCGCTATCATCTGAGGCAGCGTTTGAGTCAGAATATTTAGCTCTTCAGCGCTAAGGTTTTCAAGCGCGCGATGGCGTAGCCTCTCCTGCCCAGAACTGCCCAACAGATCAGCCACATTTATCGAAAGCTTTTGCAGCTGTCGGCGCATTTTATCCGCTAGCTTTTCTGTTTGATATCGATGGCGGCTATGGCCCCAAGTGCGATACAGCCACAGACTGCTTACCATCATCACCAAAGCCTGAAAGCCGAACTGAGCGACTAACGGTAATCTGTTGATCTCTGGGCGACCGCCGTAAACGAAAAAGAAGTTGAAGGCAACAAACGTACAAACAGAAAATGCCCGGTGCAGGCTTTGCTCTGCTAGTTCTTCAGCCCGTTCTTGAGAAGGTTCTTCAGCGCTAGCACTGAAGCTTTGATGCTTGAGGTAGCCCCGATAGTAACGCTCCAGCCTGGTACAAATCCAGCAGCTAGCAGCCGCAAAGGCCGTTAGCGTCAGCGGCGCGGCAACCAGCTTAGGAATGCCAATTTTTCGTCCCTGCAAATAAAAGCCAGGACTCAACAAGGCCGCTGCTGAGTGCGGCTCATGGCTCCATACGCCTGAAAAATAGTATTCAAAATTACCTGCATAAAGCACGTAGTAGCAAAAGTAGCCAATCACTAGGCCAAGGTAACCATACTGAACCAGCTTCCGTCCCGGCTTATACAGCTGTTCCCAGTAAGACTGTTCAGCATCAATGTCCATACAGGCCGATTTACAAGAGACACAGGCACTTTGTTCTTGCCCTGAATTGTCTACCGTACGGCACATCGACTGGGTGAGGCTAAAGGGCTCAGCGGTGTGGGCCTTGCTATCCAACAAACCACGCGGCCCGGTTAAAACATTTTGCACCATGCCAAAGGGGCAAATGTAGTGACACCAGCTTCGGCCACCGTAAAGGGCAACCGCGCCAGCCGCCGTCAGCAGCGTTAAAATAAAGAATACGCCGGTGACAGACCGGCCCGAATTTATGACTAAAATTCGGGCAGTGATGCCCATGAAGAATAGAACAAACTGAACGTAAAAGTGATTGTTTTTCAACCACTGATTGCGCTCAATATTGAGCAAAGGCTTCAGGCCCAGCGCTCTAGGCAGCTGAGAGAAAAAGTAGAGCGGGCAAATGCGCCGCCAAAACTCATGGCCAAACACCAGTACAACAAAGATGGCACTAGGGATAACCATGCCCCAAAATACTCTCGTGCCGATGGCATAAGGTGCTAGCGAAAGGCAGTGGCCTTGAACGCTAATACACTGGGTCAGGTCAATCGTGTGGTCTGCTAGCGGGCTCCAGTTGGTTTGAGGGGAGGTTAACACCGCAGAGAATGGATCGTAGAATAAGGAGACAATCAGCAAAGCCCAGGCTAGAAAAATAACCCAGCGAATAGTATGTAGTTTTTTCTCGGAAACGTTAGATAGCATGATCTTCTACCGCGCTCACTTACAGTGCTTACTTACCCAGCTATCAGTGCGGCTATCGGATATTATGCAAGGAAAGTTGAACAATACTGTTCTTTTGGCCCGGATAGTAAAGTAGCGGGCGATGACGCTCTTGATATAAAGCGTGCTAAAAAACACGCCGAAAGTGGGTATGGCTCTCAGCGCTTCCGCGTTACCATAGCGGTGTTTAACAAGCGATCGCATAGCCTCTAAAAACAGCCAGGATTCAGGCAAGCACAGCTGTTCACACAGGCTAATAGCAAAGAGCCATTCGTCATTATGACCCAAGACATTGCTAACCACCTCACGGCAGACTGGTTCGCTCGCCCCTCGCCCACCGTCGCCAAAGATCTGATTGGCTGTGTTTTAGTCCGAAAAATTGGCGGCGAGATTGTACGCGGCCACATTGTTGAAACCGAAGCCTACGAAGCGGGCGATCCAGCCATGTATGCCTATCAAGTTAAAAGCGATCGCAACGCAGTTGTATTCGAAGCTGCGGGAATTGCCTACGTCTATCGCATTTACCGGCAGTATCACTGCTTTAACATCGTCACCGACCGCGACGGCTTTGCCAGCACCATTCTGATTAGAGCCGTTGACTTAGAGCAGCGGCCTAGCTGGATAGATCCCAATAAAGAAAAGCTGGCAAGAGTCGCAGCCGGGCCTGGAAAGCTGTGCCGCACTCTGAAAATTGATGAGTCTTTAAAGGGCATTCCGATTCACCCTGACTCGGGACTTTGGGTAGAGGCAAAATCACAAAGCATCCTAACAGAAGGCATCCTAACAGAAGGCATCGCAAAAGCCGAATCGCCCGCCGTTCAGAAAAGTCTTTTCGAGCAGCCTACCGCTATTACTCAAACCACTCGCATTGGTCTGACCAAAGGTGCAGACATTCCCTGGCGCTGGTACTTGACTGATTCTCCCGCCGTCTCTCGAAAAAAGTAGGCTTCAAAGCAAAATCGGTGAGGCTTTCTACTATAGAAGGCTTTACCGATTTCAAAGCAATGCTCAGCAGACCTAGTGGCTAGGCCCAAAATCAGCCCAAAGCGTACCTTCGCCCGGCACAATCACCTGAACGTCGGCGCTCTCGTTAGTGACCAGAGAGCTATCCGCTTGGGCCAGACCAGCGCGGACGACGGTGTAGCCTAAAACAAACATGACGCCCGCTACTAAAATACCTGCGATGGCGTGGCCTCTCCTGTCAAGAATCGCCTCACCCGTACTAGAGGTTGTGCTGCGGGTTGAAGTGCTGTGGTTCATGGTGATTAAAATCCTTTGTATGATATCTCCATACCCATACTCTCAGATTTTTTGGTATCCGTGTATACAGTTTATTTTTACTTAACCTCTCCAGCCACGATTATTAACCTTTATAAAGCTCTATAGCTCCGTGTGCTAGTCCTTCAACGATTGACTACCTTCAAAAGGCTGGGTTATTTGCTCGCCCAAAGACACAGGCAGGCCCACATAGTGAGAGATCATCCCGTGGCTGATACCCGCCATTAGTCCTATCAAAGCGGGCAAAATCAAAGGTGCAAAGTTATTCATATGAATTCGTAATACGTTACTTACTCAAGATTCCCAACTTTGGCATCTTCCTTTTGTAGCAATATTTACGGTCTGTAACAAACCTAAAGAAATTTATGCAATATTTGCATGTAGTTCATGCCCTATTTACGTCTAATAAACGTAGATTAGGTCTGATAATTTGGGGTGAGGCATTGAAATCACCCCAAATCATTCGAGACCTTGTTCCTAAGCGGCCAGATCAAACAAAAGAACTTCTGCGCCCTCTGCCAAACCCGTCACCGTGAGCAGATCTAAGTCAGCGATCGCAACACCATCACCCGCTTCTACTGGCTGACCGTTCACGACTGCCGACTCACGAGTGATCTGTAGCCAAGCCCGTCGTCCAGCGTCCAGAGAGTAAGTCAGCTCTGTATCTACGCTCAACGTTGCTGTATACAGGCTCACATCCTGATGAATAGTCACCGAGCCATCCCGGCCATCGCGTGAGCCAATCAGTCGCCACTGATCTTGCCGTTCAACGGGATCAAAGTGCTTTTGCTCGTAGCCAGGCGCAAGCCCTTCTGTTTCTGGCAAAATCCAGATTTGCAAAAAATGAACCGGGTTCTCCTTGGAGTCATTCATTTCGCTGTGGCTGACGCCCGTACCTGCGCTCATGCGCTGCAAATCGCCTGGCCGAATGACAGAGCCGGTGCCCATGCTGTCTTGGTGGGCAAGTTCTCCTTCTAATACATAGGAAATAATTTCCATGTCTCGGTGGCCATGAGTGCCAAAACCTGCGCCAGGAACCACCCGATCTTCATTGATAACGCGCAGATCGCTGAAGCCCATGTTTTGCGGATCGCTGTATCCACCAAAGGAAAAGGTGTGCTGAGAATTTAGCCAGCTAAACTTAGAATCACCTCTGTCCGCTGCTTTTCTAATCGTGAGCATTTGCTTTTTTCTCCGATGCGTTTGATTAATTCCATTATGAATTGGATTTAAATAAATAACAATGCTCAATTTAGCCAACACATTGCCTCTTTTGTAGATACAATGTGTTGACTTGACTGGGAGATAATGTGGATAAGTTAGAGAGCATGAAAGCCTTTGTGGCGGTGGTGAGCCACAGCGGATTTGCGGCAGCCGGTAGGCATCTGGGGCTGTCGCGATCGGTGGTGAACAAAATGGTGGCTCAGCTAGAGGCAGACTTGGGCGTACAGCTGCTACAGCGCACGACTCGGCGGGTGAGCCCAACCGATACGGGAAGGGCTTATTACGATCGCTGTGTCGATATTTTAACTGAGGTGAGCGCTGCTGATGTGGCGGTTAGCCAGCTTCAGGCTGAGCCGAAAGGGACGCTGCGAATTAACGCGCCGATGTCTTTTGGCACGCTGCATTTGGCAGAGGCGATCGCCCGCTTCATGCAGCGCTACCCTGATATCCAGGTACAGCTCACTCTTAGCGATCGCTTCATTGACCTCGTTGAAGAAGGCTTTGACGTTACCCTGCGTATTGCCGAGCTTCAGCCAGACGAACCGCTAGTCACTAAAAAACTCGCCCCTATTCAGCGAGTCCTTTGCGCGGCTCCCGGCTATCTAAAACGCAAAGGTGTGCCCACACATCCCAGCCAGCTGAGCGAACATGACTCCCTGCAATACGGGCATTTGACAGCCCACAGCCAGTGGCAGCTAGCCGATGAAAGTGGCAAGCTTTTTACGGTGAGCCTACGCTGTCGAGGATACTCCAATAATGGAGAAGTGCTGAGGGAGTCAGCTAAAGCAGGCAACGGTATCGCGCTACTGCCCACCTTTATTATTAGCAAAGCCCTTCAATCTGGCGACCTCACGACGCTGCTTGCCGACTACCGCCCGCCGCTGTTGACCGCTCACCTGTGCTACGCCGCCAACCGCCACCTTTCCACTAAAATTCAGCTCCTCACCGCCTTTTTGCAGCAGTGGTTTGAGCATCCAGCTTGGGAGGAAAAAGACGAGTGAATAGTCTGGGCTCATTAGCTTGTCTCATTCTTTACGCTGCTGCTTAACCACGGCTGAAACAATTTTTGGCTTTCTCTAGAAGATTGCCCCGAAATTAGTCTCCTGTCGCCTGGCAGGAAATAACAGGTTTACGCTCACGCAGATCTCACAGTGTTTGGAGAGTCTTGCAGAAAAAAGAAGATTAGCTTTAAAGTGTATTCCTTGGTACACTCTATGCAACGAGCAGCTGTAAAGCGTACTTTGACGGTTCTGATAAATCGTTAAAGTAAGGCGGCAAAAAAGTACACAGGATAGCTAAAAGAGGATATCTAAGAAAGTTTTTCTGCTGAGTGTTCAACTGTTTTGTTTGTTTCTACTAAAGTTAAGTGTTTTATTTCCGTTCCGTCAATCTCTCTAAAAATCTGTTGATTCGCGCTGCTGCTATGGGAGCGATGCTGGCGACCCTTTGCCAACTACAGATCTTGACAGAAAAAAAGTCTTTTGATAGTGCAGCAGGTAACGGGGCGTCTATTTTTTCAACAATGGCCTCACCCGAAGTCACCAAATCAGAGCTGCCGTATTAGACTAAAAGCCTAAGCCCAAAGCCTGTTAAGCAGGTCGGGGGCTGAGCCGTTTTAGCTGTAGGAATGTGGCCGTATGAAAATACGCATTAAACCGTGGCAGGTCGCTGTGCTGGTGGCTCCCATTGTCATTATTGTCACGTTTCTGCTGGTTGCAGCCGGGGCGCAGATTCGCGCCTGGGGGATTAACTGGATTTGGGCGGTGGTGGTATTTGTGCTGCTAGGCTGGCGCTGGCTGGTGGTGCTGTGGACGCGGCCTGCGATCGCTAAAGCCGAAGCGTTAGTTTCTGAGGTGACTGCCGAGCTAGAGGCGGCAGCCGAAGAGGCTGAAGAGGCCTATCAGGAACAGAGCCGTGACCTGAGCGCTAGCAGCGCTGTTCAAGTAGAGGCTGCTTTACATCAGGTTTTGCAGACGGCTCAAGCCGATCCGCCGATATGGGAAGACTGGCCGCTGTTTTGGCAGCGCTGTTTGACTTTGATAACGGGCATTTCTCAGGCGTATCACCCCGAAGTTAAACGCCCCCTGCTCAATATTTATGTACCGGAGGCTTACGGACTGATTCGAGGCACTGTCGATGACACCGATCGGGTGATGCAAAAGCTCTCTCCCGTGCTCGGCCAGGTGTCGATTGGTCAGATGGTGGAAGGCGTGGAGGTGTATCGCAAGCTGGAGCCTTCGGCTAAGAAGCTCATTCAGGCATTTAACTGGGCGCAGTGGGTGCTGAATCCAGCGGCAGCGATCGCCCGCCAAACCAGCACCAAATACACCGACCAGGCCAACCAGCAGCTCCTCCTCAACCTTAGCAACCTGCTGCGTGAAAGCATTTTACGCAATCTGGCTCAGCAGTCAGTGGCTCTGTATGGCGGTGGCGCAAAGGTCGCGCTAGCTGAAATCACGGCAGCGGTACCTGCTGTCGCCGAGGCCAAAACCCAGACGCTTCGAGACATTATCGAGCGGGCCGAGCCGACTGAAGCCGTTGAACAAAAGCCAGTCAGCATTTTGCTGGTAGGGCGTACGGGCGCAGGCAAAAGCAGCGTGATTAATACGCTATTTCAAGCGGAGCGAGCGGCAGTAGACGTGCTGCCGAGCACCGATAAAATTCAGAGCTACCGGTGGCAGGGGCAAACAGGCGCTAGTCGAAGGGCGACTGAGGCGCTGATACTGTGGGATACCCCTGGCTACGAGCAGGTGGCTCGCGGCGACTTACGCAAGCAGGTGATTGACTACGCCACAGAGGCAGATGTGCTGGTGCTGGTAACACCGGCTTTAGATCCTGCTTTACAGGTAGACGCCGATTTCTTGCGAGAAATGCGCAGCGAAGTAGACGACGTGCCGATTATTGCGGTCGTCAGCCAGGTAGATAAGCTCAGGCCCATCCGAGAATGGAGCCCGCCCTACGACTGGCGAACCGGCTCTTGGCCAAAAGAAACTGCAATTCGCGAGGCGGTGAACTATCGTGCAGAGAAGCTAGGTGAGCTGTGTCAGCAGGTGCTGCCGCTGGTGTCTCAAGCTGGGCAGCGAGCCGCCTGGGGTGAAGATGAGCTTTCGGCGGCGTTAATCTCAGCGATCGCACCTGCCAAACAGCTCCGTCTGGCCCGATTTTTCCGCAGCCGCGCAGCCCGCACAGCCGCCGCTGCTAAAATAATCGACCGCTACACCTTTCAAATGACGACCACTGAAGGCCTTGCCAGGCTGCTAAAGAGCCCAATTTTGCAGTTTATTTCGACGATGACCACGGGTACCCCGGCGCTAGGAGCCGTTTTGACTGAGAAAATTCCGGTGGAGGAGGTTCCGCTTGTGCTGGGTAAGCTTCAGATGGCCTATGAGCTGTTCTCACTGCTGAGTGAAGAATCTGGCTGGCAGGCTACCGGCACCGCTGGATTTGATTTGCTAGCCCTGTGGCCGCTCTTGCTGCAAAACAACAATAGAGCAGCCGATCGGCAGGCTTGGGCTTTGGGGCAGGCGCTGGTGGAATACTGGACGCAGAACATCACAGTTGACCAGGTAGAAGACCGAATGGCAGCCTATTTAAATGAAGCCGCTTAGGGCTGTGTTAGGTTTGGGAAATTATGGGTAATGTACCAAGCGGCTTTAGTAGTGCATCGTCCAGGTGATAGAACCCTTTGCTTTTATCTGGGTAATGGAAAAGAGTAGGTGGCAAGACTAGCCAATCGCTTCAGCTGCTTTAGAAGCGCGCAGCTGCCCGCAGGCGGCATCTTTCTCCAGTCCTCTGGAATAGCGCACGCTGACAGCAATACCCTTATCCTTGAGCTGCTGGGTAAAACTTTCTACGCTTTGGCGGGTCGGGCGTTTGTAGTCTACTTCGACGATCGGATTGTAGGGAATCAGGTTTACATGGCTTTGAAAGCCGCGCAGCTCGCTGGCAAGTTCCAAGGCGTGCTCGGGCCTGTCGTTAAGCTCAGCGAGCACAACGTACTCGAAGCTGACGCGGCGACCGGTGAGCTTTACGTAGTCGCGGCACTCGGCTAGCAAATCTTGCAAGGGATATTTTTCGGCGCTGGGAATGAGCTGGGTGCGCAGCGCCTGGTTGCTGGCGTGCAGGCTGACGGCAAGGGTAATTTGCAGCTGCTGTTCGGCGAGGCGGCGGATGTGACCCGGAATACCCACCGTAGAAACGGTGATCATGCGCTGGCCGATACCAACGTCCTGGTTGAGCGATCGCACCGCAGCCACCACATTATCGGTATTCAGCAGAGGCTCGCCCATTCCCATGAACACCACATTGCTGACGCGCCGCCCAAAGTCCTCCTGAACGGTGAGCACCTGATCGACAATTTCGTAGGTTTCCAGGTTGCGAGCAAAGCCGCCCTTGCCCGTTGCACAAAAGTCACAGCCCATGGGGCAGCCAATTTGAGACGACACGCACACGGTCAGCCTTTTGTCAGAAGGGATGCCCACGGCCTCAATAATATGGCCGTCAGTGAGCTTGAGCAGGTACTTAATGGTGCCGTCAGGAGATTCGGAGCGGTAGTGGAGTTGCGATCGCCCAATCGGAAAATCCTTGACCTCAGCCCGCCACTTTTTAGAGAACACCGTCACCTCATCCAGCGAGCGAATGCCCCTTTGATAAATCCACTGGTGGAGCTGCTTGCCTCGATAGGCCGGTTGCCCATGCTCAGTCGCCCACTGAGTTAATGACGCTACCGAGCGGCCTACTAGAGGAATATCAGCCGCTTTAGTCGCTGGTGGGCTGACGGCTGTCACCGCTGTTGTCGCTGCCGAAACTGCTGTCGAAGTCATAGGGAAAAACAAACCTAAAAAATTAAACCCGATTTAGTGACGGGGAGCCTCACCATCGTTCATCAGGTCAGCTAAGCCCTCAGTCAGGGCTTTGGGATCCATAAACAGCACTTTAGAATTCTCGCTTTCACCAATTTTTTGGTTAGCAGCGACATAGCGCTGAGCCAGTAAATACTGTAATACTTCTCTACCGCTACCCGTTGCATCAAGTGCCTCAGACAGTATCCGCATAGACTCTACATCAGCCTGCGCTTCTGAAATTTTAGCGCTCTTTTCGTAGATAGCTGCCCGTTCTTTTTGCATGGCATCGAGAACGTTTTGGGGCGGATCCAGCTTTTGAATTTCTACCCTGTTTACCTTGAGTCCCCAGGGCGCGGTGGCCTCATCCAACACATCTAGCAGGGCGCTGTTAATGGTATCGCGTGAGGAAAACAGCTCCTGAAAATCTGTTTTACCCACTTCAGAACGCAGCGTCGTGATCACTAGCTCCTGCATGGCAAATTCTACGTCCTCAATTGCGTAATAAGTGCGTTTGAGGTCGTAGATGCGCCAGTAAATAATGGCGTCTACTTCTAAGTTAACGTTGTCCCTGGTAATTGCTCTTTGGGGCTCAATGTCCAGCGTTTGCTCGCGCAAGGAGTCTTCAAGAACGACTGAATCTAGCAGCGGCACAATGAAGCTCAGCCCCGGCTCTAGCGTGCTTCGGTATCGGCCCAGACGTTCTACTAGGGCCGCATTGCCTTCTTTAATAATGCGCACCGAGCCGACACTGTAGCCAACAACAATGAAAGCAAGAATGGCTATGATTGACGAGAACATGGGCGGTGACTCTTGAAGTGTGCTCGCTGCTGTGTTTTTAACGGCTGTGTTTTTAACGGCTGTGCTGCTAGGTTTGTTCGCTAGCCCAACATAATCGCCTGATACATTTGCCTAAGGCTTAGCACATTTGCCTAAGAAAGTATAGATGAAAATAGAGCAAGCCGTTTACTTCGCCAATAGCTTTAGAGGTAGCTCTACGATAAAGGCCGTTTGGTTGTGACTGCTTTTTACCTCAATGCTGCCCTGTAGGTGGCCGATTAGCCTTTGGGCTAGGGCAAGACCCAGGCCGGTGCCGCCTTGTTTCCAGGGATCAGCGCTCGGCACTCGATAAAACTTATCAAAAATACGCTGGCGTTCTTCTGCGGCAATTTCAATGCCAGTGTTGACAACGCTGAAGCGCATAATATCTTTGCTGCTGCTGACAGAGATGTGAATACTGTGTTCAGGGGGCGTGTACTTGCAGGCGTTGTTAATCAGCTCTGTCATGACCCGCTCAAGGCTGGACAGATCAGAAATAAACTCAGGCAGGTCTTCGGCAATGGCGATCGCTATAGAGAGATCTCTGCTGTTGACCCGAGGCTTAAAGCTATTGACGATATTAGGTAGCCAGCTGTTTAGATCAATCGGCTGAAGCAGCATAGGATGATTGCCTACATCTAGCCTTTGAAGATCTAGCAGGTCGTTGATGAGGCTAATTTCTCGTTCGCATTCTTCTTTGAGTATGCGGTAGTAGCGGGCGAGCCTGTCCTGCTCTGCCAGGGGCTTTTCCAGCTCTGCGTCAAGCTGGTATTCCTGATTGAGGGTAACGCCCAGCAGCTGCAAGGCCACGCGCATACTGGTGACAGGGGTGCGTAGCTCGTGGGAGACGGTGCTGAGGAAGTCGTCTTTGAGGGTATTGACGCGCTCTAGCTCGCGAACCTGAGACTGAGATTCCTGGTAAAGTCGGGCCTGGCGGATGGCGATCGCGCACTGATTAGTCACCTGTTCTGCCAAGCGAATGTCAATTTCGCTGAGGCTATGACCCATGTCGTTAATGAGCCACAGGTCGCCCAAAACGCCCCGGTCGTCCAAAATGGGAGCCGCAAACATAGACACTCGCCCCCGCTTGGGATGAGGCATGATAGAGCAAAACTGTAGATAGTGGCCGTCTAATAGCTGATGGTACACCTCGGAGTAGGCCTCCATTTGGGAAACCCGCCCTCGAATGGACGGTAGGCCATCTGAGAATTCGTAGGCTACCGTGGAGGTGCCCTGATCTAAGTCATATAGCGCAGTGTTAGCGGCCTTTGCATTGAGTGATTTCACCAGCTCTTCGACCGCAGACTGTAAAATGTGCTGCTCATCTAGGCTATCGCGCACCCGGTCGGTAATGCGCTTAAGCGTAGACTCTAGCCTCAGAGCATTGGCTAGCTCTGCCTGGGTAATCTCTAGCTTGCCGCTGAGCGCCTCATTCTGCTGCCGAACTTGAATCAGTTCCGTCACATCTTGCAGGGTATTCACCAGGGCTAGCTGGCCTGCTACTTCTATGAGCTGCCGGTGACCGACAATCTGAGCGGCTTTATTCAACATCAGCGGTGCCGTACTGGCCTGCTGTCTGGCAAAAAAAAGATCGTCCTGCTGCCTGAGCTGCTGGGCCACCTGCTGAGGCAAAAAGTCTGTTTCGCTTTGGCCTATCATCGCTTCTGCACTCAGCCCAATTAGCTTGGCGGCAGCAGCGTTAACGTAAATCCACTGATGTTGATTGTTTTTGACGTAGACGGGTTGAGCCGTCTGGCTCATGAGTGCTGACGCGATCGCGCTCAGAAGATCAGGCATATCAATTGACCTAGACGGACGTATGGAGATTATTGCGTAGCTAATACGATTTTCACTACAGATAAGATGCCCTTTTGGTCACCAAAATATAAACCATTGTTGATACATACGATGTGAGGCCGATGAAATAGTCCGAGGCGTTACCAAGAATTAGCTTTACCAAGGGTTGTGCCAAATGCCTTTAATTTTTAGAGTAAGGTCTCTGTCCAGAAGGCTGACAGGTCTTCTGGCAAAATAAAAAGTCAGTGCATTCGCGGAGCCCTTCAGCCATGTCATCAGCCTCAGCCGACCCAGCCGTACCTTTTTCATCCGCTTCTTTGGTTTCGCCCGCTTTTGAGCTAGGCTCAGCCCTGAAAAAGGACGATGACTCTTTGCTGCGGCTGGGCGTCATGGCTTCGGGCAGCGGCAGTAACTTTGAGGCGATCGCGCGCGCGATCGCCCAAGGCGAACTCAACGCTCGCATTGAGCTAGTGATTTACAACAACCCCGATGCAAAGGTAGTGAACCGGGCAAACCGGCTGGGGGTACCAACCCAGCTATTAGACCATCGCACCTTTGAAACCCGAGAAGCCTTAGATGAGGCGATCGCGCAGGTGTTGAGCGCCGCTGGCGTAGAGTGGGTGATTATGGCGGGCTGGATGCGGCGAGTCACCGAGCGGCTGATTTTGGCCTTTCCAGGCCGGATTTTAAATATTCATCCGAGCTTGCTGCCTAGTTTTCCAGGGGTGCGAGCGGTGGAACAGGCGCTTAACGCGGGGGTAAAAATCACCGGCTGTAGCGTTCACTATGTAGAGCTGGTGGTCGATAGCGGGCCAATCATTATGCAGGCGGCGGTGCCTGTACTGTCAGATGACAGCGTAGAGACTTTGCAGTCGCGTATTCAGGTGCAGGAGCATCGGATTTTTTCGCAGGCGATCGCGATCGCAGCACTGCAAACATGCCTGCCGCTGACGACCGATAAAAGTTGATAGCTTCTTCAGCCGTTAACAACCCGCCAAAAAAGATGAAGCTACGTGCAATTAACTATAAGCTAGTGGATATACTTGAGTGTTACAGATAGTATTTTTAAAGATGAATAAATCTGGTTGAAGGTGATGCTAACATCAACTATAAAAGTTGGTGTTAGCATCAGTTTTTCCCTGAAAATATACTTAGCTCTCATTGCATTTACTTAAGGAAAATATCACCTTTTTGTCTGCCTATTTAACTGCTTTTAGCCTTTATTATGGACTGGACTAGCATTTAGCGACCTTTCTTAATCTACTGATTTATCTACGATGCAGCGGCTTACACGGACTTAAACAAGTCTTTTTGTAAGCGTAACTACAAAAGAAAATAGTTCTTTCAACGGAGTTAGTCATCAAGGTAAGTTGCTATATTTTATGAGCGTAGAGCAGGTGTAAAACGCCTGACGATAAATCTGTCTAATTTTGCCTTCTTAAATTTTTATCCGGAGCATCACGCCAACTCAAAGAAGACAGAAATGTGAGTCGTTAGGGTCTAATAAAAATGTTCGGAATGTCAAACTTTAAGCCTTCTAAGAATTCAGCCTCTGCTTATAGAGCCTCTGACTTTAAGAGCAAGGCAAACGGTCTTGAATCCCTGGTTCGTACCGCGCTGACAAATGGGGAACTTGCGCCGGGTGTCGCTGTGCAAATTAGCCGCTATCGAAACGCCAAACTCTCTTGCGAAGATCGACGGATTCTAGCTATTTTAGATGACGCTATTGCTGAGGGGTGCGTGACTGCTATCGATGTCTCTATCGCCGAAACTCGCCGCCAAATGTCTTACCGTATGGGCTAGCACAGTGCCCCTTTGGGTAGATATCACCACCGCTTCAAGCCTCTATAACTTAAAAAGATCTATGCGGGTTTAGCCCTCATTTAAGGTTGCTTAAGGCGGTCATTATTTGCTGGCCGCCTGCTTTATTCGCTACCTTTTTGCCTGTTGCCATTTCTCCATAGAATTTCTATAGAGCGCCTTAATGCCTTCGATCCGCCACGCCCGAGCCCGCCAATCTCTAACCGGCCCGCTGTCCAGTTCGCTGGGCAGTCCGCTGGAAGTTTCTCGCTGGATGCTGTTTTCTATGGGCATTAAAATCAAGCTGTGCCACGCGGAGCGGCTGCCGAAGTCACCTTTTTTGATGATTTCTAACCACCGCAGCTTTTTGGATGCGCCTTTACTGATGGCAGTAGCCCAAAGGCCGGTGCATTTTGCCTGTCATCACTACATGTCGCAGGTGCCGGTTATGCGTAACGTGGTAGACGCGCTCGGATGCTTTCCGCTAGATGAACCGAGCCAGCGGGGACGGCACTTTTTTAAGCAAGCGACTGAGTTTTTGCAGCAGCAAGAATCCATCGGCGTATTCCCTGAAGGCACCGATCCGATGATCGAAGTCACCGCGCCCGATCAGGTAGGCCCGTTCCATCGAGGGTTTGCCCATTTGGCTTTGCGATCGCAAAGCCTGCTCAAGGAAAAAACGCGGGTAGAAGACTTAAAAATCGTACCCGCCGCTGTGATCGCCCTGGAAGAAAAACAGCAAACCACGGTACCGTTTCAACTGTTGAGCTGGTTTGACCCAAGTGAGCCGCTGTTTCAGCAGTCGGGATTACACCCAGCCGTACTTTACCAGCGGGTGGCCGTTGTCATTGGTGAGCCCATTGCCGTCAGTGACTGGCAGCAGCAGGGCTATCATGGTAAAAAAGCGGGCTCAGTCGCTACCGAGCTGAGCGAGCAGTGCCACGATCAAGTTCAAAACCTGCTTAAGGCAGGCTGCTATTAGCTTTGACCAGCAATATTCAGTCGAACTATCCCGATCCCGTCAGTTCAGTTAGCTTTATCTCACCTCGGCCTACTCAGGCGAACAAGCCCTTATTCGTTTTTTTGCCAGGAATGGATGGCACGGGCACGCTGCTGCGCCCCCAAATCGACCGGCTCACGCCCTGGTTTGACCTGCGCTGCGTAGCGATATCGCCCAAAGACATGACGGGATGGGAGCCTTTAGCCCGACAAATCAGCCATTTGATAGACTCAGAAGTGAGTGATTCTTCTGCCCAAAAGCCAGCCCAGCGCCGCCGGTCGGTGTACCTGTGTGGCGAATCGTTCGGCGGATGTTTGGCGATGCAGGTGCTCACTCTGTCTCCTCATTTGTTCGACCGGGTGATTTTGGTGAATCCGGCGTCTTCCTTTCGGCGACTGCCCTGGATGCATTTTGGCTCGCTGGTTACCCAGCAGCTGCCCGGCTTAGCCTATCGCTATAGCTCTCGGGGGCTGGCTCCTTTTTTGATGGATCCTTTTCGGGTGGCAAGGCGTGATCGCGAAGCGCTAGAAACGGCAATGGGCTCTGTACCGGTTAAAGTAGCCGCCTGGCGAATGGCACTGTTAGGACGCTTTGAAGTAGAGCGGCTGCCCCTAGAGCGGATGACCCATCCGGTGCTGCTAATTGCTGGCGAGCGAGACCTGCTGCTGCCTTCAAAGCGGGAGGCAAAAAGCTTGCAGGCTCGTTTTCCTAACGCGCAGCTGACGCTGCTACCTAACAGCGGCCATGCCTGCCTGCTAGATAGAGAGACTGACTTGTTAAAGATACTGCGCCAGCACGGTTTTTTAGCACGTTAGGGTGCGGATTTGTCCTTTGCAGTTCTATAATTTCCCCCTGCTTATCCTCGATTTTCTAGGCTTGAGGCCACCCCAGAAGGACGTATTACCTTTATTATTTAGAGGCGAGCACCGTTCAAACCCTCATTCTTCGTACATCCCATGTCAAAATTTTTTGGCTGGTTCCGTCAGCTACTTGGCCAGCTCTCTTGTTTTGTGGCGATCGCCCTGCTAGCGACTCAGCTCATAGCGGCTCCGGCCCTGGCGACGGGCACTTACAGCATGCCATCCGCTGCCAGTAGTGACACCTGGATTATCGACGATGCCGAGCAGGTGTCACGGCTCAACGAGGGCAAAATTGAAAGCGATCTCAAGCAGCTAGCCCAGCAGACCGGTAATGAAGTTCGCTTCGTCACTATTCACCGGCTAGACTATGGCGAAACGGCTCAGTCGTTTGCCGATCAGCTGCTGGAGCGCTGGTTTCCTACGCCTGAGGCTCGGGCCAAAGAGACGGTAATTGTGCTGGACGATTTGACCAATACGATTGGCATTAGCGTCGGCGACCAAACGGCTAACGTGCTGCCCGATGAGATTGCTCGCAGCGTCGTTGATGAAACCATGAAGGTGCCTTTGCTGCGCGGCAATCAATACAATCAGGCCTTTTTGAATGCTTCCGATCGGCTGGTCGCGGTAATTTCGGGTGAGCCCGATCCTGGCCCGCCAGAGTATGACAACACAGTAGATACCGATAGAAACTTTGCCACGGCTGAAGAAACGGAAGCGACTCGCGGCACCTCTACGGTAGTGGTGGTAGTACTGCTAATTGCCGCGACGGTCATTCCGATGGTGACTTACTACTGGTACATTTCGGTAGGCGGCTAGGGGATTCTATCCTAGGAGTTCTACTAATGTGAAGTTATCGATGTTCGATTTATCCGCTAGGCTAAGGGGGCTCATTTGAAGAACGCCGTACCTATGGACTGGTTGAATCGAGTGCCTCGCTGGATGATTTGGGGGCTGGCTTTGCCGCTATTGGCCCTTAATGGCTGGGTAGCGCTGCAAATATTTGCTTATTTTCGTTCGCAGCTGACGGTTTTTTTGACGGCAACGCTACTGTCCTTTGTGCTCAACTATCCGGTACAGCTGCTGTCGCGTTTTCGGCTGAAGCGATCGTTTGCCATACTGCTGGTGCTGTTGGGCTTTCTTTCCCTATTGGGCGTACTCGGCGTGCTGGTAGTGCCGCCCCTGGTCAATCAGCTCAATGAACTGATTAGCAGGCTGCCTTCCTGGTTAGATTCGGGCAATGCTCAGCTAGCGGCTATTCAAAGCTGGGCCGTGGGGCTTGATTTGCCGATAGATTTGTCTCGGCTGTCGGTTCAGCTTCAGGGCAAGCTGACCACTCAGCTGCAAAGCCTTAGTGCGGGCGTGTTGGGCTTGCTGCCAGATGCCATTAGTGGCGTGATCGATGTGGGCCTGATAGTTGTCCTGACCTTTTACCTGCTGCTGCACGGCGAGCGGCTGTGGGACGGCATCTATCAGTGGCTACCAGAGGGCTGGAACGAAAGGGCTAGGCCGCTGATCAGGCAAAACTTTCAAAACTACTTTTTGGGGCAAATTACGGTTGCGCTGCTGATGGGCACGGCGATGACGATTGCCTTTGTGGTGATCCAGGTGCCGTTTGGCTTGCTCTTTGGCATTGCGGTGGGCGTAGCGGCAATTTTTCCGTTTGGCCCAGCGCTGAGCATTACAATCATCAGCTTTTTGACGGCGCTCAAAAGCATTTGGCTAGGCGTCAGAGTGGTGTCGGTAGCGGCGGTGATTGATCAGGTGGTGGAGAATGCGATCGCGCCCCAGCTGATCGGTGGCTTCGTCGGATTAAACCCGGTGTGGATTTTGGTCTCCTTGCTATTAGGCACCAAAATTGCCGGTTTCCTGGGGTTGATTGTAGCAGTACCGGTCGCTAGCTCTATAAAGGGTATTTTTGAAGACCTTAAAGTACCGCCTTCACCGCCCTCACCGGCTTCGCCTTCAGTAGAAGCAGAAGATGCCCTGCCCGAAAGCACGTCGACTCTCGCGTCTGCTTGATGATGTGCGGATTGACGGGTGAATTGAGGTGTGAAGCGATCGCTTAAAACTGCTCCCTAAAAATTAAAGAATAAAAACAATTGCGTCATGGGAGTGTCTAAAGTCTCTTAGATTTGGGCTATAGCGACTTCAAAATTAGGAGCCTATAGCCGATGTCATCCGAGCAGGAATCGAGCGGTCTGTTTAATGAGCGCGTGATTATCGAGGCTCATCCTTTGAAGGCTGCGGGGCAAACGACGCTGGCACAGACAATCTCGTTACTGGCCGCTCACCCGGAGGCCAGCTGCATTTTGGCGGTGTATCGCCTGAGAGTAGTGGGAATTGCAACGCGGCAGGATATTATTCGAGCGCTAGCCCAGAACCCGAATGGCCAGCAGATGCGGCTTTCTCAGGTAGTCACTCGCCCGGTGATAACGATTTCAAAGGCTGAGGTGACGGAAATCGCACCGCTATTAGAACAGTTTGAGCGTTACCAAATTAGTCATTTGCCCGTGGTTGACGAGCGCCGTCAGCTAATTGGTCTGATTCACCAAAGTCGGGTGTGGCAGGCTCTACACGCTCAAGGAGCCGAAGCTCAACTGCGCCAGCAGTATCAGCGGGCTCAGCTATTTGCCGAAATTACGCTGAAGATTCGTCAGTCGCTACAGCTCAAGGAAATTTTACACACGACGGTCAACGAAGTTCGGCGTTTGTTCCAAGCCGATCGGGCGCTGATCTATCAGGTACTGCCTGATGGTACCGGTCAAGCGATTAGCGAAGCGGTGGTGGCTCCCTATCCGCCGGTGCTGGGGATGGCTTTTCCCGAAGAGGCGTTTCCTAAAGAGTATCAGACGCTGTATGCCCAGGGCCGGGTGCAGGCGATCGCCGATGTCCACGCCCCCGATTCAGGGCTAGCTGAGTGTCTGGTGAAATTTATCAATCAATGGGGCATTCAATCTAAGCTGATTGTCCCTATTTTGCATCCGCTGAAACCTTTGCTGTCGGTCGGTAGCACGCCGATTCGCCAGCATCTGTGGGGACTGTTGATTGTTCACCAGTGCCGCAGTTCCCGTCAGTGGACTGATTTTGAGGTTGATTTGATGCAGCAGCTAGCCGATCAAATTAGTATTGCGCTTTCCCAAGGGCGACTGCTGGAATATTTAGAAGAGCGCGTTCAGCTGCGAACGGCGGAGCTAACTCAGGCGAATAACTCGCTGCAACAGGAGATTCAAGAGCGCACCTTAGCTGAAATGGCGCTGCGGCAAAGTGAAGAGCAGCTTCGCTTAATTGCTAATAACATGCCTGCGCTGATTGCTTATGTTGATCGTCATCAGCGCTATCGGTTCAATAATCAGGTGTATGAATACTGGCTAGGACAGTCTCCTGAAGATATTTATGGCCTAGCGATCAAGCAAGTAATGGGCGCTGCGTATTATCAAACTATTCGGGGCCATATTGAAACAGCGCTGGCCGGTGAGGAAGTGACTTATGAGAGTGAACTCACGTTTAAGGACGGGCGCTGCCGTTTGATGAGTGTGACCTATATTCCCCATGTGGATGTAAACGGGGAAGGCGCGCCTCAGGTTACGGGTTTCTTTACGTTGACGATGGATATTAGCGATCGCAAAGCGATTGAGCGGATGAAAGATGAGTTCATTGCGGTGGTGAGCCACGAGCTAAGGACGCCGCTGACCTCGATTCATACCTCTTTAAAGCTGATGGCGACCGGGCGGTTAGGCCACCTGAGCGAAGACGGTCAGCAAATGCTTGAAGTCGCAGATGAAAATACCGATCGCCTGGTTCGCCTAGTGAATAACGTACTAGATCTTCAGCGCATAGAATCGGGTGAAGTGACGATGGACGCCTATACCTGTGACGCGGCTGAGCTGATTGAACAAGCTGCCGAAGCGATGCAGACGATGGCTCAGCAGCACGAGATTGAAATTCACCAGCAGTCGGTGCCAACAGCGATTTGGGCCGATCCAGACTACATCATTCAAATCCTGACTAATCTGATGGGGAATGCCATTAAGTTTTCGGAGGCTGGTAACACCATATCGCTCACAGTTCAATCTGATTTTGACTCAAAAGATAATGGCATGGCGCTCTTCTGTGTTCAAGACTATGGTCAGGGCATTCCACCGGATAGTTTGAACACTATTTTTGAGAGATTTCAGCAGGTTGACTCTTCTGACTCTCGGAAAAAAGGCGGAACCGGCCTGGGGCTGACGATCTGTCGAAAGATTATAGAACAGCATGGGGGTGAAATTTGGGCGGAGAGCCAGATGGGGATTGGCAGTCGCTTTTACTTTACGGTGCCAAGATCGCTTACCAAGGTCTCCTGATGATGCAACCAAAGCGCGTTTTAGTCATTGATGATGAAGAGTCTATTCAAAAGGTGGTGAGCCTGAGCTTGAGGATGGAGGCTGGCTGGGATATTGTGACGGCTTCTTCTGGAAAAGAAGGGATTTATCAGGCTCAGATTTGTCAGCCAGATGCAATTTTACTCGATGTGATGATGCCTGAGCTTGACGGTATTGCTACCTTTGAAGTCCTCCAACAAAATCCGGCTACCCAGTCTATTCCGGTTGTTTTGCTCACGGCTAAAACGCGAACCGATGAAAAACGGCTGTTTCAGAATATGGGGGTGGCTGGCGTGATTACTAAACCGTTTACGCCCTTAAAGCTGGCTAGTCAAATCGCTAAGCTCCTGGGTTGGTCAATAGTCTATATGTGAAAGAGGGATGTGAAAGAGGGATGTGAAAGAGGAAGACGATGAGAATTTTATTAGTAGATGATGATACCGCGCTCGCCATGCTGCTGAGCCAGCAGTTAACGGCCCAGAACTATGCTGTTGATAGCGTCAGTGATGGTGAAACCGGCTGGGCCTACGCGTCTACTTTTGAGTACGATTTGATCATTTTAGATTGGATGCTGCCGCAGCTGGAGGGGATTCGGCTCGCTCAACGCCTGCGTGAGCAGGGATATGCGGTGCCCATATTGCTGCTGACGGTTAAAGATGAACAGACGGATAAAGTCAGAGGACTCGAAGCGGGGGCGGACGACTATGTGGTTAAGCCTTTTGATCTGGCGGAGCTGATGGCTCGAATTCGAGTGTTGCTGAGGCGATCGCGCCTAGAGTCAGCCCCAATTTTGAGCTGGGGTGAGCTGAGTTTGGATCCGGTGAGCTGTCAGGTCACCTATCAAGGACAGCGAGTTTCACTGACTGCCAAAGAATACTCGCTGCTAGAGCTATTTTTGCGGCACAGCCATCAGGTATTCAGCGCGACGACGCTGCTAGATCGAATGTGGTCTTCAGAAGAATTTCCCAGTGAAGCCACTGTGCGATCGCACATTCGAGGGCTGCGCCAGAAGCTTAAAAATGTGGGTGCTGCGAGTGATTTGGTTGAAACGGTGCATGGACTAGGATATCGGCTCAAGAATAAATCCTCGGGTTCTGTACAAACAGGCGAATCGGCTTCACCCGATCATGACGAACGTCAGGCTCGCTACTTGGCCGGGCTGATTCAAGCGTGGCAAGCCCATAAAGGAGAAAGCCTAGATCGCTGGCATGTGCTGGACAAAATTGCTCAAACGCTGAAACCCCAAGGTGGCAGCGAGAGCAGCAGCGAAAGAAACAGCGAGAGCAGCGAAAGTGGAGGCCCCAAAAAAGGTCTCAGCGAGCAACAGCAGGCTCAGGCCCAGCAAATAGCCCACAGCCTGGCAGGGACGTTGGGAACGTTTGGGCTGATGGAAGGGTACCGTCTGGCTCTTCAGATAGAACAGCGTTTACGCCAGTGCGGCACCCGCTTTTCACCCACTCAGGCAGCTCAATTTCACGTTTTGGTGACTGCATTAGGCCATGTGTTAGATGAGTCTCCCAAACTGGTTTACCCAGTAGCAGACGCGCCTTGTGCGCCGGTGATTTTGATGGTGGATGTTAACGAGATGCCCTATATTCAGCAGATGATGGCGTTATCTATCGCTCAGGGCTTTGACCCTACGGTCGCGGCTTCAATTGAAACGGCGTCTCAGGCACTTTATTTGAACGGGTCTCTTCAAGCGCCCACCCAAGTTTCTCTAGAGCTAGCCGATAAACTACCTGATTTAGTGCTGGTCAATTTGGTGGCAAGCGAAACTAACTCAGTGTTAGACGAGCCGATATCACAAATGCTGCTGCAATTTATTCAGCAGATGACCCAGCGGTGGCCTCAGCTGCCCGTATTTGTGGTTACGCCTCAGGCTGACTTTGGCAATCGCTTGGATCTGATTCGGCGGGGCGGGGCGATGGTGCTGGAATACCCAGTGGTGCCCGCAGAGGTTTTAGCGTTGATGACTAAGGCCACTCACTTGAACTACCGCCTCAGTAAAATTATGATTGTTGATGACGATACCTACTATTTGAAACAGGTGATGCAGCTGCTGCATCCGTGGGACTTTCAAATTACGCCACTGGCAAACCCGCAGCGCTTTTGGGCTTTATTTAATCAGGTATCGCCTGATTTGTTAATACTCGATATTGAAATGCCTCACATCAACGGGTTTGAGATTTGTCAGGTGCTGCGTAGCCACGCCCAATGGCAGCATCTACCCATTGTTTTCTTAAGTGTTCATGCCGATCCTGCAAAACAGGAGAAAGCTTTTGCGTTAGGGGCTGATGACTACATTACCAAACCTATTCAGGGTAAAGATTTGGCGGCTCGATTGTTGAACCGGCTGAAGCGATATCAGGCTGGGC
>JBGTGK010000055.1:0-2304 GCA_041746795.1 Phormidesmis sp. | reverse complement strand
ATAGGCGGCTAGATGCCCCCGCTTCAGCAAATTGACATCCTTCAGCAAGCGTTCCGCATCGCCAAATGACATCAGCTCATCAAAGGTCTGTTGGAGTTGAACTAAGTGGCTCAGCTTCTCGCTCTTCGGCGCGGCCTTGAGCCGATTGAGCATTGCCTGCACGTCGGCATCGGGCCGTGCAATTAACCCGTCTAAGTAATCACGTTCTGCCTGATTCAACTGGCTCGAAACCTGCCGGTATAGCTCTGTGTGATTGAGCGCCCGCAGGTGCTTAGCCAGTCGCTCTAGCGTACTAAAAGCAGGCAGCTCGTAGCTTTCTTTAACCAGCGTTTCAACCGCCACGTTAATCAAGTCAGTCGGATGATCCATTACGCCAACGGCGGCTTCAATGGCTTTGGCGGCCACCTGCTTAGCGACGCTGCTATAGGGTTTGACTTTGAGGTACTGGCGAATGAGCCGGTAGTAGCGATAGCCGGAAGCTTCGGGGGCGATCGCCGAAATTGAATCGTTTAGATTCAAAAAATTACGGATGTGAGTGATGACCGCATCGGGAATCACCTCAGGATGGGGAAAGTAGCCTAGCCGCTGGAAGGATTTTAACAGCACTAAAAAGCTCAAGCGGCTCGGCGCAAGGCGTACTTTTGAGTGAGCTAAGGCTAATTCCGCAGCGGTCGGTGTGTATAGCTCAGCCAGTTCTTCTAAACTCGGTATGGGCTTGAAGTAGGGATAAGCCGTACGGTTGATGGCAGTCATAGCAGGATAGAGGGCACTTCACAACAGATATAGGTGACACTAGGTTGCAGGGGGTCAGGTTGTCTTTTTGTAGGGCCGACCGCAGTGAGGGCAGAACCGAAAGGTCAGTGAGTGCAGTGGCTCACCGCAAGCGCCACAGGCATCCTGTAAGCCGCTGCCGCAGATGAAGCAAAATTGGGAGCGGGCATCTGTCCAAATCGGATCTGGCGCGGTGCCTGCCTGCCAGCACTGCGGACAAAACTTGAGCGAGGGGCCGAGCGTTCCCGCCTGCCCTCGGGCGACCGCATCTAGATAATCAATCGGCACCTGAAGCGCTTGCGAAAGGCTACTGAGCGTTCGACGGTTCAGCGTTTGCGTTTGGCCGCGTTCGATTTTGCCCAGGCTTTGCTTATGAATGCCTGCTCGCTCAGCAAGGGCGATACGGCTTAAACCGAGTGCTTCGCGCTGGCGGTTCACATAATCAGCCAGGGATTCTTGGGATTTTGGAAGCTGGTGAGCGTTTACAGTAGACAATAAAGTTCACCTTCAGACATGTTTAATAGTGCTATCGTAGAGCCGATGAAAGCGACTGCCGATACTTTTAGATTGTCTTAATGGCATCTCCTAATTTCGCGACCGTAGCGACTCAATTTCTACAGCGCCCAGGACTAGCAAAAGGGACGCTTAAGGCATATGAATCAACCCTCATGCCTTTGCTCGCAGCGTATGGCAGTTGGCCTATTGATCTGCTGGAGCGGTGTGAAGTCGTAGAGTATTTGCAGAGCCTGACTCATTTAGCTTATACGACCCGGCGAAAGCATCAGGCCACGGTGCAGGCGCTATTTAACTTTGCCGTTGAGCAAGGCTATTTGAAAGCTAATCCGATTGTTCGACTGAAACAGCCAAAGCCTGACCCGCAGCAGGGCGAGCATCGTTCTGATGATACGATTCGCTATCTTACAGAGCCTCAGATTAAGTGCCTGTATCGGGCTGTCGAATTAGACACTCGAATGACAGCAATCGTTAGTTTGCTGCATCGTAGCGGCGCTCGCATCTCAGAAGTGTTGCAATTAGACCTAGATGACGTTGACTTTAAAGAACAACGATTTCAGGTGCTGGGAAAGGGGAATAAACAACGCTGGTGTTTTTTCTCGCCAGATACCGCCACCGTGCTCGCCGAATACATTCACAATGGGCGGCATCCTAATAGCGCCGCGCTCTTTACAGCTCAACAGCCGCTTTCGTTAGCGGTCTCTCGGATTAGTTATCGGCGTGTCCATCAGTGCTGGGATAAGCTGATTTCGCAGTACCCTGATCTCAACGGAATTAGGCTACACGATCTGCGGCATACCTTTGCCACTGAGCGTGTCGGCATGATGGGGATTGAAGAATTGAGAGCGCTCATGGGCCATGAAAATATTCAAACGACTTTGCGCTATCAGAAGGTAACGTCTAGGCGAGCAGAGTCCGTCGCTAAGCAAGCCTTAGAAAAGCTGCTATAGAAGCGTCTCAGATATTTTTTTGGTCACCTCGATGGCGTTGCTACAGAGTCCTAGTTCTACTCTGCACCTG
>JBGTGK010000054.1:0-4686 GCA_041746795.1 Phormidesmis sp. | reverse complement strand
CGTAATCGCCACGATTGCATTGCCATTATCCTGCTCTACCCAATGGCCCCAGCTCATCGAACAAACTTCAGAAGCCCTCGCGCCCGTGGCGTAGAGCGTCAGCAGAATGAGCGCATCGCGCCGCTGGCCCTGAAAGCCGTGGATCATGCGCAACGTATCGGCCTCGCTCATGATACGGGCATGGAGTGTTTTGGTCGCCGCCTTCAGCTCAAACGGCTTACCGCAGTCCACAGAGATCGCCCCGACGCGGTGGCCGAAGCTCAGCAGCGACTTAACCGCCATCAGACGGCGGCGCTGCGTGTTGTAAGCCAGTCCCTGCTCAATCAGCGCCTGATGGAAAGCCTGGAGATCTTCGAGCGTAATTAAATGGAGCGATCGCCCTTCCACGAAGGCCAAGAACCAAGCGATGTCGCGGCGGTAGGTAGCCTGCGTAGTCCTGGCCTTATTGTGCAGCCATAGCTCGATCAGCTTTGCGTTGTCGCCGCTGCTGGTCACTTCTAATTTAGAGATACGCGGGACTAAGTTTGATACAGTCATATCGCCCAAACCGGTGAGTGCAACAGAATCAGAGTTCTGTATACAAAAAGTATCGCACGAATCAGGGTTTCAAGCGATTCATACTGTTACGCTAAATGTTACACTACGAATAAAATGGGCTAGGGTGCGGTATGTTAGACCTAGCAACCGCAAGCCTTTCGATGGTTGGGGCCAATGCCGCGTAAAATCAGCAAAAAGTGCATGGAGTGCGCTCAGCTCAGTGCGCCAAAGGCGCAGCAGCTACATGGGCCGGAGGGCGATAGTTGCTGGGTCGAAAGTCGTTGCCGTCGGCGGCGCTCGCACTATCGCAACCGGCTTGAGGTGAACGAAAAGCGACGCTCCACCTACCGAGATTTGGACACGCCTGCGCAGCAAACCGTTGAGACGATCTCGTTGGCGGTTGCAGAGGACGTAATGCCCTATGCAACGCTGTACATCTGGCGGGAGAGAAGGCGAGATGCGCCGGTTCATGCGATCTCAGCTTCCGTATTTCAAGGCAGTTCTAAGGTTCTAGAAATCGAACCGATTCACTGTGCGGGCTTCCGCAGGCGGGAGCTAGAAAACTACGTGCAGAAAAAAGTCATGCCCTATCTCAAAGCTCGCTACGGCATCACGTTCTTTGCCAATCAGATTCGACTTGAACCGATTGAGTGTCCGATTAAAGGATGTTCATTGCAGACGGGCCAAGCCCCTTCACTGGAGCGACTTGATTTGCTAGGAGGGGCCACGGGTGGTTAGCCTCAAGCAGTTGGAGCTGAACCTGGGAATGGCTTTGGAGGAAGCCGCTGAAATTCCAGAGGCGGCGGATGTACTGAGTCTGTGGGCGCAGTTTGAAGGTGAGATAGAAGGGTTGGGGCAGCGCGATCTCCTTCGTGTCGCAGGTGATATTTTGGTGCAGCTAGCCGGACTTTGTGAGGCGAAAGCTGATGTCCTTTGGGATGACTGGCAGGACGCGCACAATGCTGAAGGGCCAGTGATGGGGGATGACTGGCTACAAGGGCTGACCCGTCAGACGCAGGCGCTGGACTTTTCAGATTTGGTGCAGCGCTCTTATCACACGAGTGGCGATCGCCCAGACGAGGACAAAGCCGACGAGGATTCTGTTGTAGGCGATGTTGAGAAACTGTCTGTCCTGGATATGCTCGACGCGATAGAGGATGCCGATCTAAAGAGTCAGGCATTAGCCGTCTCTCATGCTGAAAACGTATCGAATTGGGTGAAGGCGTTAGATAATGGGCAAGTGGACTCGCCGCAGCAATTAATCAATCTTCAGCAGCAGTTGAAAATGCCGCTGATCGAAGTATGGATCGCAGCATTGCTTGGCGGCTTTTCGATGGAGCAACGCGGCAGCTTTTACCAGACTCAGGAAGTTTGGGTGAGTAGGTGTAGATGAGGACTGGCGATGAAGTATCAGCTAGACAAATGGAAGTTAGAAATGACATAATCCCCAATTAGCATAAGTCAACCAGTGCAGCGTCAAGACAAATAATCAGGGTTAGCGATCTTTGAAAGCTTTGTATACCAATGCTCTTGAAAGAAGGTAACCCTTAAATTAAGCTTTGACGCTGCACTAGTTGCCCATTCAACTCAGCTTCAAAACCGTGTCCAGCAATTTAGAATATGCTGAGGGTGATAATACAATTGAGGAAGAAAGTTATAGGCTGTAGGTAATTGCTACTGTAGTTGTGCTTAGCTTACCTAATAATTTTTGTTCGCTTTATTGACGAGTATGGACTATCTCTCTGAAGAAGCGATTTTAGAGGCTCTGCCACTGCTGCTAGCTGGGCCGATCTTACGGCGTACAGAGTCTACTTCCGTTACGGTCTGGGTCGCACTCAAACAGCCCTGCCAGATAGATTTAAGCATTCTAGAGACCCAGAATAATGGAGAGCAGCTAGGCCAGTGCGTTTTTCGAGGGCATGGGCAAACCGTTGCTCTGGGCAAACAACTGCACGTTGCGGCTGTCACTGCCCGAGGCCCGAGGCGTGATTCTATGGTGGATGCCAGTCTGGAGAGCAGTTGTATCTATGCCTATGACCTCACTTTCAGTGGAGATCGCGTTTATACCCTTAATGAAGCACTGAGTCGTCCATCTCAAAGTCCGGATTCTATCAGCTACTTCACTCACCAAAAGCCTACTTTCACATTACCCCCGGCAACGCTCAGCAACCTTAAAATTGTTCATGGCTCCTGTCGTAAGCCCCACGGAAAAGGCTTTGATACGCTGCCAATTTTAGACTGCTTAATTGAGTCAGATGCTCGAAGCCCGCAGGATCGCCCCCATCAGCTCTTTATGACGGGTGACCAAATTTATGGTGATGATGTTGCCGACCCACTACTGTGGCTAGCAACGCCTCTGGGTAATGCCTTGCTAGGCTGGGAGGAAAAGCTACCCGTTGAGACGCCTCTATCTAAAAAAGCCGCCGTGGTTTTGCCAGATGGATCTCGTACTGATCCCTCTAAAGATGACCCTCATAAAGTGCTAGCTAGGCAACTGCCTGCCGGCAAACGAGCCAAATTTGCCACCCGCCAAGCAGGGCTGACTGCTGGACTCAAAAATAAATCTGAACGCACAACTAGCCACCTATTTAGTTTCGGAGAGTACTGCGCCGCTTATTTGCTGACTTACTCCCCAGCTTGCTGGCCCGCCTATTTGCCTCGTGGACAGGATGCCACACAGGGGAGAAAAAATATCCGCCAGTGGAACAATGACAAGCGCAACATGGAGCAGTTTCTCTACTCTCTGTGGAGAGTACGCCGCCTAATCGCGAATATTCCTACCTATACAATTTTTGATGATCACGATGTTAGCGATGACTGGAACTTGAACCAGGAATGGTGTCTCCGAATTTTGGGCAAACCTTTGGGTCGTCGCACGGTGAGCAATGCAATGCTGGCCTATGCGGTTTTTCAGGCTTGGGGCAATACTCCCGCACAGTTTGAGCCAGAAACATCTGGTGAAGCCTTACTGAAGGCGGCTGAAAACTGGTCAGGCTCAGCCGGAGAGGATGAAGAGGCGGTGGATGCGATCTCAACCTATCTAGGTCTCCCCCCTAACGACCCGCATACTGGGCTTCCCCAGTTTGTTGAAGATAAATCCGTTTGGATCTTCAAGCGCAGTGACAAAGCCATTCGCTGGCACTATACCGTTCGCAGTGCCTGCCACGAAGTCATTGTGCTCGATACCCGAACTTGGCGCGGTTATCCCATCGAGGGGAAACCGACCGACCCACCTATGCTCTTATGTCCTAGCGCCTTTCAACAACAGTTACATGAACCTCTTGCCGCTTCATCCACTTATTCAGTCGCTCAAGTAACCGACGCGCAATCTGACTATCGTACTTTTATCGTGGCACCTACGAATGTGTTTGGAATGCGTGTGCTTGATTGGATTCAGCAGTGGCATTTGGAGCAGCGCAAAACCTTCACGGCTGACGTTGGTGACTCCTGGAACTTTCATAACCAAGCCCTGGCCACACTATTGACAACCTTGTTTCAACATCGAAAAAAGGTTGTTGTCCTTTCGGGAGATATTCACTATAGCTCCGTTATTCACGTTGACTACAAGGACTTAGCGACAGGCCATTACTCTAGTCTGGTGCAGTTTACATCCAGTGCAATGAAAAATGAGGAAGGTATAACGCGGATACTACACACTCGGTTAAAAGACTGGTTGCTGCCGGAGAGTCCTCGACAGTGGATCGGTTGGCTTTCTCCACCAGACATGATGGAAGCCTCCGGCCAAAAGCCAATGCTCATTCCAGACTGGCATATCGATATGAAGTGGCTAAAGCGCCGACGTGCGCAGTCTGTTGAACTAAAGTGCAAGCTGTCTAATTTGCTGCCACCTAACATTATCGCTAAGAGATCTTTTTGGGGTTGGCTACAGTTTTGGAAGGCTCGCTGGATTCAGGAGGGCCGAGAAGTGGTGGGTATTAACAACATCGCTTTGGTTTATTTTCAGTCTGATGAGGAAACTGAAAAGGCGACTGCTATTGGCGCAGCAGCGGTGCCGACTGTAAGGCAAGAGCACTACTGGTTTTCTCCCTGGTCGCCGACTCAAGTGGTTTGTAGTCGGTTTGAATAGGGAGAGCGAAAAAAAGTGTGGGAAAGCCCGGAAACTCGTGCGATGTCCGTTCAAGCCGCTTG
>JBGTGK010000053.1:0-2392 GCA_041746795.1 Phormidesmis sp. | reverse complement strand
GGCTAATGACAGCTAGTACGTTGCACGTAGAAGATGCATGAGGATTTCGCGAAAATCGACTTCAACGTGTTGATGTTTGTGGAGCGCGTCCAACCAGATGTCGAATTGTACATCGCTAAGCTGGCTCACTGGAAGTGTTCCTTGCCTCTAGCAGCATGGGCAGTCCCTGCTTGGGGCGCGTATTGAAGCGGTAGAACGGCTCGAAAGGGGCGTGGTTCAAAAAGGGCCGATTTAAGGTAACACTCGCAGCAAAAAGTAGACCGTCATTTGGACGGCTCAGCTCACTGATGGCGTCAATCTTTATGCTCTCTGGAACCGTTCAAATCCCAGCAACTCTAGCCAATGCGGATGGGGCTGGCCAGTCAGCAATTGTCTGGGGCTTTTCCCCACCCGTTCCGGCACCCGAGACCTAATGAAACAGCGGTGGTTAAGGGCATGGTTCAACTTCCAAAGCATTAGGGTAACACTTTCATCGCAGCCCAAATTCCTACAGGCTTTTCCTGACAATGATTCTAGGCTATGACGTCAAACCAAAAGTGTTACCTGTCGTTGAACCACGCCATGGACTATCCGTTTGCTGCTGAAAAGCGGCGGGATATTATTTTGCTCGGCTATTGCCTGATAAGGATTGGTACTACCTTGAACGGGTATCAACTTAAGGCGAAAAAACGTCTGCGTATAGGGGGTTCGGCTGTTGTGCCTTAGATGACCGGCGGGGCATGGGCAAATCACCGACATGGTTTAGCATCCATTCAAATACGTCTGGAAAATCGTGATGAAATAGCCGCTGTGCAGCCGTAGTGCCATCATGACGTTTGAGGTCAAAATTGTGAATGATGGTGAGCACCTGGAGAGACTGTTCAGAAAAGCCGCGCCGGGCGTGGTGAAGCTTGGAGAGATAGCCGTTGCGGCCCTCGACCGCCGAGGAGGTGCGTTGGTATTTGGTGCAGAATTCTCGACCCCACAGCACCCAGCGCTGCCGTTCGTTAGCTTCCAATTGCAGCGTCAGTGGCTGCTCAAAGAGGCGGTCAAAGGCGCTGCTAGCGGCTTGTCGATACCGCTGTTTGAGCGCGGGTTGTCGGGTTTTGTCGGCTTGCTGTGTCCAATATAGCCAGGGCAATAGGAAGCTGAGCACCCAGCGCTGGATAGCCGGGTCTTGGGTTTGAGCATCCAGCGCGAGTGTTACCCATTGCCTGAAAGCCTCAATCCCTTGAGCGAAGGAGGCAATTTGCTTCTCAAAAGTGTCAATCGCCTGCTGCGCCTTCTGAGTGCCATAGGACGGGGCCAAGTGCCATAGGCACTGTAAGGGCGCTGCCAGATGAGTGAGCAGGACTCTCTCTGTTTGCCATTGCTGACTATCCAGGGAGAAGGGATGGATAATTTGGCTAATTCGCTCAAGGGCATCCTGGTAGGTTTGTTCATCTTGCTCTAATTGTTGCTGCTCAATCGCATGGCTTTCGACCAATGCCTGCAATGATGGTGATGTGCTGAGGTTACTGCTGCTCAGTTGTTTATGTAGTTTTTCCTGTTGCCTGTGTAGCGCCGCCCCCTGACGGGCTAAAGCTCGACCCATCGGTCGGCCCAAGGCCCGCAGCGCATGAAATAAATCGGCTACGCTAACACAGCCCAAGCCGGATACCGCTAGCTTCACCAGGGCGCGGGCACCGTCACTGACTAGATAATGGCAGTGCCATGAGCCACGCGCCTGCCACTGCTGCACCTGCTCCAGCCAAGTCTGATAAGTGCGGTTCTCGCATTCGGTTTCGATAAAGATATAGCCACTGGCAAGCTCTAGCAGCACCAGCACTGGCAAACCAAAGAAGGTTTCATCGGCTCCGACACAGATGCCTTGTCCCTCAGCCGGTTGACAGTGCTCCGATTGAGCCGCCTCGTAGTTCAGCACCGCTTGATTCACACGCTGCTTGAGCTGACGTAGGCTGCTGGCCGAACTCGCCACATGGGTATTGAGGTGCATTGCCTGGATGAACTCGGATAGACTCTCGGCCCCCACCCCTTGTTTGATGCCAAAGGTGTAAACCAGGCCAAACACCAGACGCTTTAGCCATTGAGTCCCTGCCTCCGTTTCCCAAAAACTCGACTCTGGGTACTGGTTACGTCGCTTAATCGCCTGTTGATGACGATAGACGCTGCTTAGGCTCAGGCCCGTCGCGGCGGCGATGGCCCTGAGGGTCTGCTGCACATTCTCTTTGATGCCAGCGGCAACTTTCTGGCTGCGTTCTCGTATAGTAGGTTGCATCGGGCTCTGAATTAAATCGCAAGAGCACGATACAGGGCTCTGGGCTTCGCCGCAGAGCTTTTTCTATCAGCTTGGTTGATGTGCTATTTGTTACCTGAGTGACAGCTCAGCTTTTCTCGCCTTGAGCTGATACCC
>JBGTGK010000052.1:0-13567 GCA_041746795.1 Phormidesmis sp. | reverse complement strand
CGCAGCGTCAGCAGGTAGCCATCGCTAGGAATCGGTACGCTGCCAGTACCGGCCTTGCCCAAAGTCTGCTGAGCAGCGACGGTGTCATTGCGAACGGTCACCACAATTTCGCCATCTACAATCGGTGTGTAGGTAGCGCCCCAGTCAGACGTGTAGCGCCCGACACCCGCTCGGACGTAGCCGCTATTGAGCGTGAGCACAGGTAAGGCTTGACCAGACGCTGTAGTCACCACTTCCGAGAGCGCCAACCGATCCATGACTAAGTCGCCCTGATCGTTCCAGGCCATCGCGCCGCGACCTAGAATTGGCCCCGAGATCCATTGACCGCCGCTGCGAACCGCGCCCAAGGGCAGCTGATTGTTGCGGTTAAAAAAGCCTGCATTGACCGCGCCAGTTACCCGCTGGCGCTGGGCCTGGGCCAGGATAGATTCAGCGCCAATTGCGCTGTTGGCTTCGGCGTGAATGAGCCGCAGCGCTATATTAGCGGGGTTGGGCCGCGTGATGAACATATACACCGGGAAGCCAGCGGCACCCACGTTGACGTACTGCTGACGCCACCTTAAGCCCGGTGCCCAGGCCACATCTCGCTCAACCATGGCATCCCGGCGAATATCGATGACGACTCTAGCAGGGTTGCCCGTAGACCAAATTTGAGGGCTGGCACCGTCTTTAGCTTTAATTTTGAGGACGGTACGCCCACCGAGCGAGGCGACGTTGAGCTGAGTAATGAGATTAGAAGAAGATGCTTTGAAGGCGCGAACCATTTGCGGCGTGATCGAGCCAGCCACCGTGACGGTATAGATGTCGCCTTCTTCTATTTGCCAGGTAGCGGGGCCGGAGAGATCGACAACGATGCGATCGCCCCAAGTTTGCTTGCCCTGACGAATGCCGCTAACCTGACTTTGCGGCAAGCTTAGTTGCAAGGTATCGCCCGATGCCTGCAAAGACCCACCGGCACGGGTCACCCAATCAGAGATGTCCAAATAGCGATCGGTCGCATCCCACCAAGCCGGTAGTGCGATCGCCTCAGCTTGAGCAGTGGGAAACCAGTGAATAGGCTGCTGAGCCGGATCGCTCGTGTTCATCAGCTCAAAGCCTAAAACGCTGGTCGCTGTGCTGCTAGAAACGCCGATGCGACCGTTTTTTTGCTGCCAATGTCCGGGCAAAGTTTGGCCGTTGAGACGAAGACTACTGCCCGATTGAGCGGCGTCGCTCGCTTTGGCGACGGGTTGAGCAGCCTGAAGCTGAAAAGGTTGAAGCTGGAAAGGCTGAGCCTCTTTAGAAGCAGGTTTAGATGCACTGCGACTAGGGTTCGATTTGCTGCTGGCGGTCTGGCTGGTGGTCTGGCTGGCGGCGGTCAGTGCTGCGACACTTTCTACACCTGCTGCCTGCAAGACATTAGGAGAAACTAAAGCCTTTGCAGCGTCTGTGGCTACGCTCTTTACTGCACCGTTTACGGCATCGTCTGATATCAGGTCGTCCGAAATGGGTCGAAGGGTCGTTTGGGCAGCAGGAGACGCGGCTGGGCGCAGCTCTACTGAGTTAAACACCGCCCAGCCTAATCCTGTCAGTACACTTAACGAAGCCAGTCGCAGCGAAATTGACCGGGCCATCATCAGACGGCGAGCGGGAAATAGCTGGCGTCGAAGCATTTCTATAGAGTCCTTAAATGGAAAAGCCAAGGGAAAGGCGAGCGCCATAATGGGCTCAGATTGATGGGCTGAAGCGTTGGATTGCCGTGATTTCACTTTTCAAGATTCGCTTAAAACGATGTGGGTACCGGTAAATCTTTTAAGAAATTTACTCAAAACCTGTTTCGATATTGCCCTTTAAATAAACCTTTAGATAAAGGCAACCTGTATGGCAATGTGAGTAGTAGATACGCTGCAACTCACTTAGTTTTGCCTACTGCCTTCAGTAGATAAAGCGATGCATTGACAGTGTTTGGACTGTCTATTTTTCCCAGCGCTTGAGAAACCGCAGCTTTTGGCTATGGCATTGCTTAGCATTACTTATGATCTCGCAAAAATGGGGCAACCGATGCCGTAGAAGTACGGAGGCGTTTTTACCTACTCGCTATAGCCGCCTATATAGTTCATTTGTACCATACAATTCGCTTCAGCCTTGAAGGAATATGCGAAAGGTCAGCTGTGAACAGCTTGTAAGTGGAGATGAAGCTAGAGTTTTAGCAAAGGATGATCGCGCGTCAGCATCGCCTCCTAACATCCACACTTCAACATCAACTAATATTTCTCTATATAATTATGAGAGCGCTTCAGAACTGACCTCGACAGTTTTCACTAGCTAGTTTCATCTGGCTACAGTCTTTGTTTTTTTGCTTTTGCCAACACTCTTTTTCATCAGGTGACACGCTCGTGACTTTTACCCCAACCACTTTTCAGACAGATGTATTGGAGCCCTTGGGGCCAAGTTGGCTCGTTGAAGAACGCGATGCTTGCGGAGTTGGGTTTATTGCCGATCAACAGGGTCGAGCGAGCCACCGCCTCGTGGTAGATACGCTGAGTGCGCTGGACTGTATGGAGCATCGGGGCGGCTGCTGCGCCGATCAGGAATCGGGCGATGGGGCGGGGATCATGACGGCGATTCCATGGGAGTTACTGCAAGATTGGGCTAGCGACAAAGGTGTGGAAGAGCTGGCCCCTGAGAGTACTGGCGTGGCGATGGCATTTTTACCGCAGCAGGATGAAGCAGCGAAGCTGGCGCAAACGATTTTTGAGCAGGCGGTAAAGGCCGCTGGGCTGACCTTTTTAGGCTGGCGAGAAGTTCCGATTGCCCAGGAAACACTGGGGCCTCTGGCGCTGAAGTTTCAGCCAAAGATTGCTCAGGCGATCGTGATGTCGCCTGGCTTAAAAGGAGATGAGCTGGAGCGATCGCTCTACCTCGCCCGTCGTAGATTTGAGCAGTCACGCACTCGACAGGCCAAAGAAACCGACAATCAGCTACTTTTAGAAGCCTACGTGTGCTCCTTTTCTGCCCGCACGATTGTGTATAAGGGCATGGTCAAATCAGCCGTGCTGGGCCAGTTTTACAAAGACCTGCAAAACGAAGCCTACAAGAGCGCTTTCGCCGTTTATCACCGTAGATTTAGCACGAACACCTTGCCCAAGTGGCGACTGGCCCACCCGATGCGACTGCTGGGCCATAACGGTGAAATCAACACGCTGATTGGCAACATTAACTGGATGAGTGCGCGTGAAGCGAGCCTGAAGCATTCGAGCTGGGGCGATGAGCTGGAACTGCTAAAGCCCGTTGTCGATGTTAAAAACAGTGACTCGGCCAACTTAGATAACGTGATGGAGCTGCTCGTGAGAACGGGGCGATCGCCTGCCCAAGCGCTCACCATGATGGTGCCCGAGGCCTATCACAACCAGCCTGAGCTGGCTAACTATCCCGAAATTATTGACTACTACGAGTACTACAGCAGCATTCAAGAGCCCTGGGATGGCCCGGCTCTGGTCGTATTTTGCGACGGTAAGCAGGTAGGGGCAACGCTTGATCGCAATGGGCTGCGGCCTGCTCGCTACGTGATTACCAAAGACGGCTACGTGATCGTTTCTTCCGAAGCGGGCGTCGTCGATATTCCGATAGAAGACGTTGTTGAAAAAGGTCGGCTTGGCCCTGGCCAAATGCTGGCTGTGGACTTTGAAAACCACGAGATTTTGCACAACTGGGAGATTAAGCAGCGGATCGCTAAGGCGCAGCCGTACGGTCAGTGGCTAAAAGAACGGCGAGTAGAGATTGCTCCTCAGCTATTTAGCGAAAAAACCTGGCTAGACACGCAGGCGCTGCTCACCCAGCAAACGGCCTTTGGCTTTACGGCTGAAGACGTAGATATGGTCATTCAAGATATGGCCGCGCAGGGAAAAGAGCCGACTTTTTGCATGGGGAACGACACGCCGCTGGCCGTGCTCTCTGATAAGCCTCACCTGCTGTACGACTACTTTAAGCAGCGGTTTGCGCAGGTGACTAACCCACCGATTGACCCGCTGCGCGAACGGCTGGTGATGTCGCTATCCACTCAGCTAGGGGCTCAAGGCAATTTGCTAGAGGAGCATCCTGAGCAGGCGAGGCTGATGAAGCTAGAGTCGCCCGTGATTAATGACACTGAGATGGAAAAGATCCGCCAGTCGGATTTTCCGGTGAGCGATATTTCTACTTTATATATAGTGGACGATGGGCCAGCGAGCCTAGAGGCAGCGATTAAGGACTTGTGCGATCGCGCTGCCAAAGCCGTCGAAGCCGGTAGCCAAATTTTGATTTTGAGCGATCGCATTGACGCCCAGGGCAAAACCACCACCCTCACCGATCAGCAAACCTACATTCCACCGCTGGTCGCTGTTGGCGCGGTGCATCATTCCCTGATCGACAAAGGTCTGCGGATGCGAACCTCTTTGATCGTTGACACCGCTCAGTGCTGGAGCACGCATCACTTTGCCTGCCTGCTTGGCTATGGCGCAACGGCGATTTGCCCTTACCTCACGCTAGAGAGCGTGCGTCACTGGTGGGCCGACAATAAGACTCAGAAGCAGATGGAGAGCGGCAAGCTACCAGTTTCTACGCTGAATGGCGCTCAGGCAAACTTTCGTAAAGCAGTGGACAACGGCCTGCTCAAAATTCTCTCTAAGATGGGCATTTCCCTGATCAGCAGCTATCGCGGTGCTCAAATTTTTGAGGCGCTTGGAATTGGCGCTGACCTAAAGGAGATCGCCTTTAAAGGCAGCGTATCCCGATTGGGCGGGCTCAGCATTGAGGAGCTAGCTCATGAAACCATGTCGTTTCATGAAAAGGCTTTTCCTGAGCTAACGCGCAAGCGGCTGGGGAACATGGGCTTTGTGCAGTCGCGGCCATCGGGTGAGTATCACATGAACAACCCGGCAATGACAAAGCTGTTGCACAAGGCGGTAGAAACCAAGCAGTACGATCACTACGAGATTTATCGCGAGCAGCTAAAAGGCAGACCTGTATCGGCCTTGCGCGATCTGTTGGACTTTGAGAGCGACAGAGAATCTGTTGATGTGGCTGAAGTAGAATCTGTTGAATCGATCATGCGACGCTTTTGCACAGGTGGCATGTCGCTGGGCTCACTCTCTCGTGAGGCGCATGAGACACTCGCCGTCGCTATGAACCGCATTGGCGGTAAGTCGAATTCGGGCGAGGGCGGCGAAGATCCGGTGAGGTTTGAGGTGCTTGATGATGTGGACAGTGAAGGGCGATCGCAGACTTTGCCGCACCTGAAAGGTCTGGAAAATGGTGATACGGCTTCTTCGGCCATTAAACAAGTTGCTTCGGGCCGCTTTGGGGTAACGCCTGAGTATTTGATGAGCGCTAGGCAAATTGAGATCAAAATGGCGCAGGGCGCGAAGCCGGGTGAGGGCGGTCAGCTGCCTGGGCCAAAGGTGAGCGAGTACATTGCCTCGCTGCGTAAGTCGAAGCCGGGGGTAACGCTAATTTCACCACCGCCACACCACGACATTTATTCGATTGAAGATCTCTCGCAGCTAATTTTCGATCTGCACCAGATCAATCCTAATGCAGGCGTCTCGGTGAAGCTAGTCGCAGAAGTTGGGATCGGTACGATCGCCGCTGGCGTAGCGAAAGCGAATGCCGATGTGATCCAGATCTCAGGACATGACGGCGGTACGGGAGCCTCGCCGCTGAGTTCGATTAAGCACGCGGGACTGCCCTGGGAGCTGGGGCTGACCGAGGTGCATCGGTCGTTAGTAGAAAATGAGCTGCGCGATCGCGTCACCCTGCGCGTAGACGGCGGCCTAAAAACCGGCTGGGACGTCATCATGGGCGCACTGATGGGCGCTGAAGAATACGGCTTTGGCTCAATCGCGATGATTGCCGAAGGATGCATTATGGCTCGCGTGTGCCATACCAATCAGTGTCCGGTCGGGGTCACCACTCAGCAGGAAGTGCTGCGCAAGCGCTTTTCAGGGACACCCAGCAAAGTAGTCAATTTCTTCTACTTTATTGCCGAAGAAGTGCGCTCTTTGCTGGCGAAGCTGGGCTATCGTTCGCTCACTGAGATTGTGGGCCGGGCTGATTTGCTGGTGCCGCGCAATGACGTGTCGCTGGCGAAGACGAAGGCGCTGGATTTGTCGGCGCTGGTGCAGCTGCCAGATGTAAAAGAAAATCGTGATTGGCTGAACCATGGCGACGTTCATACCAACGGCGCTGTCTTGGACGATGAAATTTTGGCGGATGCAGAGGTGGCAGCGGCGATCGCGCAGCAATCTTCAGCTTCTAAAACCTGGAAAGTGGTTAATACTGACCGGACGGTGGGTGCGCGGGTTGCGGGTGCGATCGCCCAAAAATACGGCAACATTGGCTTCGGCGGTCAGCTCAACTTCACCTTTAAGGGCAGCATCGGCCAAAGCTTTGGAGCCTTTAACCTCAAGGGAATGAATCTCACGCTAGTCGGTGAAGCTAACGACTACGTTGGCAAAGGCATAAACGGCGGCGAAATCGTGATTAGGCCGTTTGAGGGAGCGACCTACGAAGCCGCTAAAAACGTCATCGTTGGCAACACCTGCCTTTATGGGGCAACCGGCGGCGCGCTCTATGCCAGCGGCATTGCAGGCGAGCGATTTGCCGTACGCAACTCTAAAGGCAAAGCCGTAATTGAAGGCGCAGGCGATCACTGCTGCGAATACATGACTGGCGGCGTGGTGGTGGTACTCGGCGGCGTTGGCCGTAACGTTGGGGCAGGTATGACCGGCGGCTTGGGTTACTTTTTAGACGAAGCCGGTGACTTTCAAACTCGGGTGAATCCTGAGATTGTCCAGGTACAGCGAGTGCTCACTGATGCAGGCGTCGAACAGCTAAAGTCATTGATTGAAGCTCATGCGGATCGCACGAGGAGCCCTAAAGCGAAAGCTATTTTGGCAGATTGGGATAGCTACTTACCTAAGTTCTGGCAGGTGGTGCCGCCTTCTGAGGCAGATAGCGCTGAGGCAGGCGTACCAAAAAAAATCGCGAGCCCAGTTAGCTAAGCCAGTTAGCTAAGCCAGTTAGCTAATAGCTAGCTAATCATCCAACGTATGGCTCTTAACGTATGGCTCTTTGAGCTTGATTATGCAGCCATAGAAAACAAATGCCAACAAGTTAAGCATCGCAGCCAAAAGCGCTCAAAATTTTTGGCTGCCGTAGCCTAAACGTATTGAATAATCTCGATATGGCACAATAGAAGGACTTATTCACAACCGATGACTTTGTGCTAGCGCCTGAAACCCTATTTCCCTTCCAGCTAGATGACTTTCAGCTAGAGGCCATAGCCGCCCTTAACCAGGGCGAGTCGGTGATTGTGTGCGCACCTACGGGCTCAGGGAAAACCCTAGTGGGTGAATATGCCATTCATCGGGCGCTGGCTATGGGCAAGCGGGTGTTTTATACGACGCCGCTCAAAGCCCTTTCCAACCAAAAGCTCCGAGATTTCCAGCGCGACTTTGGCGAAGAAAACGTCGGCCTGCTCACTGGCGATAGCTCCATCAACCGCGACGCGCCCGTAGTGGTAATGACCACTGAAATTTTCCGTAACATGCTCTACGGCACCACCATTGGGGAAGTCGGCACTTCCTTACGTGACGTGCAGGCCGTTGTGCTTGACGAGTGCCACTACATGAACGACCGCCAGCGCGGCACGGTGTGGGAAGAGTCAGTGATCTACTGCCCGCCCGAAATTCAGCTAGTGGGCCTTTCTGCCACGGTTGCTAACGGCGGCCAGCTCACCGACTGGATTAGCGAGGTTCACGGCCCCACCCGGCTAATTTATTCAGACTTTCGCCCGGTGCCGCTGAACTTTCACTTTGCAGTAGAAAAAGGCATTTTCCCACTGCTGAACGCAAAGAAAACGAGCCTTCATCCCCGCCTAAAGGACTACCGCAAGCCAGCCCGTCGCCAGCGCGGGCAGAAGAAGCCACCGGCGGGTGCTAACCTTCCTGGCATTGTCAGCCAGCTTCAGCAAAAGGACATGCTGCCTGCCATTTATTTCATTTTTAGTCGCAAAGGCTGCGATAGTTCAGTCCAGGCCGTTGCCTATATGAATTTGGTGACGGCGGCAGAGTCTGAGCTGCTCAAGCGTCGGATTGATGACTTTGTGGCGCGAAATCCTGAGGCGGTTCGGGCCAATCAGCTAGGGCCGCTGTACAAGGGCATTGCAGCGCATCATGCGGGAATTTTACCGGCCTGGAAGAGTTTGGTGGAGCAGCTGTTTCAAGCCGGTTTGATTAAGGTGGTGTTTGCTACTGAAACGCTGGCTGCTGGGATAAATATGCCTGCTCGCACGACCGTGATTGCCAGCCTCTCTAAGCGAACGGATGACGGGCACAGACTGCTTCATGCCTCAGAATTTTTACAAATGTCGGGTCGGGCCGGTCGCCGAGGCATGGATTTAGAAGGCCATGTGGTCACCGTAGAGTCTCCGTTTGAGGGGGCGAAGGAAGCGGCGAACTTAGCACTGTCGCCACCCGATCCCCTGGTGAGCCAGTTTACGCCGAGCTATGGCATGGTGCTGAATTTGCTGCAAATTCATACGGTGGAAGAGGCGCAGGAGCTGATTGAGCGGAGCTTTGGGCAATATCTGGCAACGCTGCATTTGGCTCCTCAGAGGAATGCGATCGCCACTGTAGAACGCGAGGCTAGTGTTTTACGCGATCAGCTCGCTTATGTAGATGATGAGGCGATCGCTGAATACGAAAAGCTGCGCGGCTGGCGGAAGGAAGAATACAGGCTGCTGAAGGTATTACAAAAGCAGGCAGAAGAGACCTTAGGCGGCGGCGATGCGGTAGCGGCTTCATTTGCAATGGCGGGCACGATGCTTTCGCTGAAGGGTAAAAATATCAAGGTATCCACACCTTTGCCTGCGGTGCTGGTCAGTAAGCTGCCTGGCCCTGGCCAGTTTCCATTTTTGGTGTGCTTAGGGCAGGACAATCGCTGGTATCTGGCTACCGTTAAAGACGTGGTGCTGCTACACAGTGAGGTTGAGCGCGTACGTGAGGCTGATGCCCTGACGTTGCCAGCCGACTGGCAGCCGTCTTTGGGGGCGAGTCGTAAGGGTGATGAAGCCACCGCAGCGATTGTCGCTAAAATGCCGCCGATTCCTGAGTTTGAAGGGCAGGCTCCTGAGGTGAAGGCGCAGCGCGAAAAAATTGAAGCTGTAGAAGAGAAGATCGCCAGCAATGCGGTTGGGAGAATGGAGAATCCAAAGGCGGTGGTGAAGCAGCGCAGACGACTGGCGCGGCTTGAGGAGGAGCTGGGCGATCGCACTCAAAAATACGAAAGCCAAACCCATCGCTACTTGCAGGAGTTCGTTGGCCTCATGCAGGTACTCGAAAACTTTGAATGCCTAGAAGACAGTGCGCCTGCTGAGCTAGGCCAGCTATGCGCGGCCATTCGCGGCGACAATGAGCTATGGCTTGGCCTAGCGATCGCCTCTGGAGAGTTCGACAAACTAGAGCCTCAGCAGTTTGCCGCCGCCTGCGCAGGTATCCTCATGGAGAACAACCGCCCGGATACTTGGGTTCGCTTTCAACCCACCCATCCGGTGATAGAAGCGCTAGAAGGGCTGCGAAATCTTAGACGCCGCATTTTTCAAGAGCAGCGGCGGCAGGATATTCACATTCCTGTGGCGCTAGAGTGGGATTTGATTTCTATTGTAGAACAGTGGGCATTAGAAACAGAATGGACAGATTTGTTTGACAATACTAGCCTAGATGAAGGAGACATTGTTAGAATCCTGCGCCGCACTCTCGACTTTCTCTCTCAAATTCCTCATGTGCCCTATCTATCCAACGAAGTGAGAGCCACTGCCAGACAGGCTGCTTTTCTGTTGAATCGATTTCCAGTTAATGAGTCTGCTGGGTAGCGATCGCGCCCTATATCAGCGCTCTTTGTGGTGTCAAAAAACAATCTTACACTCATTGCTAGGAGCTCTCAGTACAACAAATAAAAACCGTTACTGCTCTTGGTGCCAATCCCTGGCCTTTTGGCGAATCTCACCTAGCTCACTATCAGACATTTTGTCTAAATTTTTCAAGATAAAGCTCATTCGCCCCTGAGAACTCAGCTTTTCTCGATGGCGATCTAAAAAGTCCCAATAGAAGAAGTTAAAAGGGCAGGCATCTTCACCAATGCGAGCTTTTTTATCGTACTTGCAGCCTTTGCAGTAGTCGCTCATTTTATTAACGTAGTTAGCGCTAGCGGCATAGGGCTTAGTAGCAAGCACACCGCCGTCGGCAAACAGGCCCATGCCGATTACGTTCGTTTGCATCACCCAATCGTAAGCATCAATAAAGGCAGCGTGAAACCAGTCTTCTACTGCTTGAGGAGAAAGCCCTGAGATCAGAGAGAAGTTTGATAAGATCATCAGGCGCTGAATGTGGTGCCCGTAGCCAGTGCGTTTAACCGTGTCGATAGTTTGGTGCAGGCAGTTCATTTGAGTGTCGCCGTCCCAAAAAAAGTCGGGCAGGGAATGGTTATGCTCGAAGTAGTTACGAGAGGGATAGTCGGCATTGACGTGGTTGTAAATGCCGCGCATGTATTCTCGCCAGCCCATCACCTGCCGAATGAAGCCTTCTACGCTGTTGAGCAGCAAATCTTTGTTTTTGTAGTAGGCGTCTTCTACAGTTTTAACCACTTCCATCGGCTGTAGTAGGCCAATATTGAGATAAGGAGAGAGAAGGGCATGCCACATTGTAGCTTCGCCGGAGACCATGGCGTCTTGATAGGGGCCGAAAGTGGTGAGGCGATCGCGCACAAAATAATCCAGTACGGCCAGCGCCTGCTCCCGAGTCACCGCCCAAGCAAAGCCGCCAGCATCTCCAAAAGTGGGATAGTCCGCCGCTTCTACAATTTCTATAACGGCTTGAGTGATCTCATCGGGCTCAAAGCTTAAGGGAGCCGGTGGAGAAATTTTTCCTTTAGGCGGCTTGCGGTTCTCTTTATCAAAGTTCCACTGCTCACCCACCGGCTTTTTACCGTTCATCAAAATCTGGAACCGCTTTCGGCCTTCCCGGTAAAACGATTCCATCAAAAGACTTTTGCGCGGCGCGGCCCAGTCTTCAAAATCTTGAGTAGACCAAAGAAAGTGATTGTTTGGCGTCTGAACCAGCTCGCAAGGTAGCTTCAGGCCGTCTAAAAGCGCTGAGAAAGGCCGATCGGCAGGCTCCATTACTCGCAGTTCGGCGATCTCATTATCCTTAATCCACGCGGTCAGCGGCGCTTCAAACGTCTCAGCCGTTTCGTAGGTTACCGTCCAACCGTTGGCCCTGAGGTCTTCTGCAAAGTGGCGCATTGCCGACCATATGAGTATCAGCTTTTGCTTATGGTAGCGCCGCTCTTTTACATGGCTCAGCGATTCAATCAGGATGATCGGCGTATTGGATTTACTGTCTGTGCGGCTTGCGATCGCCGACTGTCCCTGCCAAAGCTGATCGCCCAATACCCAAATGCCAACCGTCATACATCGCCCTAAGTTTCCTCCAGCCACAGTGTATCGCTGAGCAAAAGAAAAAACAGCAGGCTCGGTCAATTCAACGATGTGTCAAACAAATCACATTGAGGCTGAAGAGCCCCTGCCCCACTGCACAATGCGAGCATGTAGCCACCGAACTTCTTGGCGACTGCCGACAATGCAAATTTGGTTGCCTCGCGGATTGTTTACATACACCGTGAAGCTCACCTGCCCGCCCCTCTGCCCGCCTCTAAGCGTCGTTTTGGCCGCGACTAACCTTACCGACAGATTTGAAAAGTAGATGACGTCTTTTGAACGGTTACCGTTTGGGGCGCTTGACATACTCAACAGCGTGCGCCCGTTAGGTGCATTAACCAGTCTTAAAATTACCTTACGGTCACTAGCAGTCTTTTCTGGCAGGGCTGCTAGCCAAAACAAAGCAGGTAGCGCTGCCGCTACAATCACACCCACTACAGCAGATCCCGTCAGCACCACCGACCCGCCGACAAGCAGCGTCATGCCGACAATAACAAACAGGTTCAGCTGGGTGCTTTCAGCAGAGTCGTCTTTAGTCATCGGAGTAATTAGGCGGCCTCGAATGCGACTGAGAGGAAGCTGTATTTCAAGACCGTATGGCGTAGGCCGAAGCTTAAAGTCGGTCAATATTGTTTGAGGAGCGGCGGTCAGGCCAGGACGAACTCTCGTTAGATTCGTTTGGCAATCGCCTAGAGATTCTGTCATAGATTCTAAAGGCGATGATAGCTCTGGTGGAAGCGGGGCGGCTTTTTCGCGGTTCATAGAAAATAGGCTGGTTTATGGCGTTGGTGAGGCTGAACCCTGCGAATCTCTGCTGCTAGCAAATGTCTCAGCAAATGTCTCAGCAAATATCTCAGCAAATATCTTTGTTAGGTAAGCGTCACCTTGGTCTCTTAAAATGATGCATGACTTAGGTGCTTTGCCGGTACACAATAAGTATAAAAAAACACAGCGCATAAATACTGAGCGTAATTGTAAAGAGTAGTTGTATCTATGCAAAATCATGGAACAAGCAGGAAGCTGATAGATTGCATTGCGCAAACCTTTGTAATCGCCTATAAGGAGCCGACTGAGCAGCTCACCCAAACGCTGACCGAGTCGGGATGCAGCTGTACTGTGCTGAGACAGATTCATCAGCCGGGATATGAAACCTATTCGCCCAGCTTTTTATGCTTGCTGAATCATCGCAATGCTTGGGAATTGGCATTGCGATCGCAAAAGCCCACCCTAATTGTCGAGGCCGACTTTGTACCCGTAGAGAATTTCGCTGAGCTACCGCCCCCGTTTGACCCCGACGACGCTGATATGGGGATTGCCTGGCTGTACACCTGTGCAGCGCAAATTTACAATGTGTCGAATCAATTTTCACGCCAGTATGGACTGGGTTATTCCACGTCTATGGTGGCTTACGTCGTCACCGCTAAAAGTGCGCGATCGCTAATAGAACTCGCCGCGCAGGTCGAAAAAGATCCTGGCCCGAGAGCCTACTCGCCCTGGGATTCAGGCATTGAATATTATTTAAGAGATAAAGGAGCCCGTAACTATGTGCCTTTTCGCAACTATGGCGAGCATGGCGGCTTGCCAAATCTTGAGCATCAGCAAAACAAGCTCAGCAAGGCGCACCGAGCAGACGTGCTGTACGGCAGGCTAGCTTTTGCGCCGATGTATGCCCATGCAAATGGACAGATTAACGGTCAGGTAAATCGGTGGCATTGGATGAAGGAAAGAGCCTACGGACGGATCAAGGGCTTGGGGAGACTGTTGCTGCTGAAGTACTTGCGGGGTGAGGTGGTTCGCAAGTCGGCGCAGGGTGGGGCGCTGGTGAGGTGGGCGATCGCACGTCAGCTAACGCTTTAAAGCCAAGAAATTAAAGCCAAAAAAGAGAACTATAACCGCGTGAAGGATACAAAGCCTTACGGGAGCAATGCAAAATAGTGGGCAGTCCCCAACTCGCTTTAAGCGTGTCATCAGGGAGGCAAAAAAAGTAGGATTTTCCTGATAACACCATCCAAGTGTCGGAAAATCCTACGATGAAAAACACCTCCAATATAGCTG
>JBGTGK010000051.1:0-8187 GCA_041746795.1 Phormidesmis sp. | reverse complement strand
CACTCAAAACCCTTGATCTACCGTTCGCTTCTGATCATGGTCAAACTCGACTAGCAGGTCTGAACGGCTGCAACCCAGTAACTTCGTTCCTCGTTGAGGCAAAATGTACGTCTGTAAGTTGGAATTTGGAATTGCTGTTGTATATCTGCGTATGTCTTATCTAGGTGCCTATCAATTTGGCGTATAGAAATGCCTATCAATTTGGCGTATTTTCATCCTATCAATTTAGCGTATTAAGATTTTTAACCCCTTGAGTGGTCGGTATTGTAGTGCTAACCTTTCAGGGTCGAATCATCTGTACTACTAACTGATAAAGGCTGATAGTACGACCGTTAAAAGCGATCCAGCGTGTAACGTTGGTAGCCAACAACTTTCAGTAAGCTGCAACTTCGTACGGTAGAGCAGACACATGTAACACCCTCTTTAAAAGATCAAAACGCCAGCTGCAACTAACAGCCAGCGTTTCAATTCACTTCAATCAGCGGAAAACTACACAAGCTTGGAGGCGGTAATAGTTTTCTGCTAGAGTTGCTCGCCTATTTTATCAAATGTACTGACTTTTTGACAAACCTCTGTGTCTAGCTAGCCACGGCATTTCAAAGGTCTCATTGGCGTGCGACTCAAATCTCATCGTTATGGAGATCGGAGTTAATGCCTTTTTCAAGAACAGGTCGGGAGGCTACTTATGTGCTCACTTCCTAGCCCTAAAATGCCTGGTACTAATAGCTGTAGCACCCAAAATAAGCTGCTCTGTACCAAGCGTTATCCTTTTTCTCGACTAGCGCCAATCTGCTACAGGCGTTGCGTTCTTTTTTCTCAGCCAGATGATAGCGGCCTATCTATCACACTCCTTTGGAGAGGTAGAGTATGAGCGCCATCCGTAATGACGATCTACTGCCGTCAGACCCCTTAGCTCAGCGCCTCAGCCGTACTTTTCTAAGGAACCGCTGGGACTTTATATATGCCCCGTCCGACCCAAATCAGCCGGAGCAAAAGGCGCTGGACTGGCAGAGCGAGCATCTAAAACCAAAGCCAGAGTGGAAGACCGAAAGGCGCTACCCGATGAAAAGCCGGGTGTTGTACCACCGCTGGGCCGACCCAAGCGAAATACTCGGCGTGCGATTCGACCACAGCACCGAATATGGCCTGCTGGATATCGACGTAGAGAGCCCCTATCATCCCAAGCAAAACCAAGCCGCGATCACAGAAATTCAGATTGCGTTAGAAACAATCGGCATCACCCGGACAGTTCTGGTGCGCTCAAGCTGGAGCGACGGCCTGCACCTCTACTTCCCGCTAAATGGAGCGGTCAATACGTTCAACCTAGCGGTTGCCGTCAAGTTCTGTCTTCAAACGCAAGGGTTTGAAGTCAAAGAAGGCCAGCTAGAAATATTTCCGAACGATAAAAGCTATGGCGTGGTCACCAAGATTCTCTATAAAGGTCATCGCCTGCCGCTACAGCCAGAGACCGGCTCTTGGCTGTTAAACGACGATCTGCAAGCGATCAGCAACCAACTGAGCGATCTGTTCCGGGTATGGGATATCGCCTCCATTGGCCAGGACATGGCCGAACTTAACAGCGCTTTGTTGATCGCCCGACAGAACCGGCTGACCAAACCCCGCCGCCGCCTAAACAACATAGATGCTTGGCGACGGGACTTAGAAATCACAATCGCCGAAGGGTGGACAGGAGCGCATCAAACAAACCATCTGCTCAAGCAAATTGGATGCTACGGAGTGGTTTTCAAAGAACTAAGCGGCGATGCCCTAATCCAATACATCCGCGAGACGGCAACTGCCGCCTCAGGTTATGCCAAATGGTGCGGACACAAACATCAAATCGAAGTGCGATCGCGGAGCTGGGCGAAAGCGGTTGAAAAGTACTACTGGCCACTCGGCACTCATGCCAAGACTCGCCCCGTCAACGACATCGTGCCGTTCAATCAGCGTCGCTCACTGACAGCGCAGGAAGAAATCCGGGCCGCTTTCTCCATTTTAGAAGAGGGCAATCGGCTACCGGAAGCGATCACCGCGAGGGCGCAGGCGATATCGGAACTAGCCGGTACGAGTCTGGGGACGCTGTACCGGCACAGAGGGCTATGGCACCCCGAGCATCAAGAACTAGAAAAAAGGTGTGAAATAGCCGTCGCTGCGGTTGATACAGCCCCTATTCAGACCCCTTCAGCAATCTCTCAGGAGCAGCTAGAACCCTTGGGGGAAAAGAAATTACAGACCAAGCAAGAAATAATGAAGTGTGGGCCCGCCCCGCTTGAAGGCTCTTTCAAAAAAAATACTCAAGACTCTTCTCCGAAGGGGGTGCGGGGGGTACCGTCAAGTTTTCCACAGGTTGAGCCACCGATTTTGCGGTTGCTTCCTCTTCCTCCCGTACTACGGTCTATTCTCAATCCAACCTTGCGGCATTCTACACCTGCTGTCATTTTGGGCATAGACGCTGAGCAGGATGAGATTATTCGGGGTATTCAGGCGCAAGTGCGTAATCTAAACTGGACACTAGAGGAAATCAGCGAGTTCATTGCCAGCCGATTCAATGGCAAGCGTCGATATCAGCTCAGTCACAGTGAGCTAGTCTTGCTGCTTTATTATTTACGTACCCTGAGTTCCGAATAATCCAACAGGCGTTAGCGGATAAAGGTCAAGCATCTTGGTTTTTAGAACGTATCTACTCATCCCTTGAATGCAGTCAAAATCGTATTAACCGTATCTATCTATACCAGTATCGCTATTCAAAGAGGTAACTTAATAGTGGTCACTTACGAAGATCGAGAATTTACAGCGATTGTCATTGATCCCGACGAGCTAGGCGAAGGTGAACCATCCGTGGGGTTTGGCTTTCGCATGGCTGAGAGGCACATCGGAATTCCTCAACCAACTCTGACGAAGAGAGTGATTTAAATAGCGGGGGGAGAAGCCTTTGAAACCCTGTTAGGAAAGGTTTTCAGGGTGATTCAAATCCAGGGGATTGATAGTAATAACTATAAAGTCATTGAGGTTGCCAACTGGTTTGATCTGTCTATGGATATCCTCCTAAATCCAGGAAAGATGCGCAAGCCGACCCGAGAGAAGATAGGTGTATTTCTCCGATAGTTCGCAAATAAGGGTTTCTATGCTGAGGCAAACGTCGCTCTCAAAGGGGTCTATACAGCTAAATCAAGCAGAGCTGCTACCCTTTGGTTAATACAGCGCTAGTCGAGTAAGCCAATTCGCAAAACCTATACAGATCTTTTGCTAGAGTTAAACGTTCATTCAACGGCCTATGGCCAATGGACAAATACAGTTTATAAAGGGCTGTTTAGTATGCCCGCCGCTGAGATGAAGCAGAAGTGGGAGTTAATGTCAGGAAATCCTAGAATTGCTAGGAATTACATTAATGAAGAAGACGGACTAGCAGCGGTGAAGTTTGCAGAGGATATGGTTGTCAGAATGTATATTGATGACCTAGAGAAAGCCCATCGGGAAGCTATTAAACTAACAGTGCGTAAGTTTAATTTGCATCCACAGTTCCGGTTGTAGCTGGTGGGTTTAGTTGGGTTCTTACGCACGATCCCTGTACAAGTGCTAATTTTTCATGAGAATATTTTTGAAAACCATGCCAAACAAAGGTTATATAGATTCTGCCTATTTTAGGCTATGAATTCTCAGCCTGATTTTTTGTAAAAATCCAAATCTTTGGTCTAATTTCCCCTGAAAATAATTCAATCTAGCCGCAGCAAGATTTCTTGCGTTGAGTGAAGCCTAGAGCCAGAAGGAAAAATCGGGCTTCTGAACATCTAAAAATGCCACTTGTACAGGGATCGTTCTTACGCACTTTAGTTGATTGCACAATTACGCCTTGATTGCCGAATCAGGAGTGCCTGACGGGCGATCCAAAATTAGGCGCTTAGCCAATAGGTCAAGGCCAGCGCGGCTAAACATCTGTCGTTTGAGCATCTTCAGTCGATTGTTCTAGCCCTCAACCTGTCGTTGCTGATATCTAAGGTGACGTCGGCAACGACTGCATCACAGTCTTCCTGCAAAACTCTGAAATACTTTAATTGAGCTGCTCTTGGCCTACTCTAGCCAGCTATCAAGCTGCTCTGGTAGTCGCGAGACGAGCTAGGTTCAAAAAGCCCTGTGTCAGTGCAGCTAAGGCCGCTAGCAGGGGATGCTGACAGAGTTGCACCATGATCTCGCGTTCCTCGTCCGTTCGTGTTTCCGTTCTTCGTAGATCAGCCAAGCTGCCCTTTGAGCGCTCAAAGGCTTTTGCTCAGAAGCCTTTATCGTTGGCCTTCGCCCGAGCAAGTCATGGAGCGCCTCACGTTCTTGTAGGCGCAGTTGCCGGGTGTAGCGAGTCACGCTCATGTAGCTGCCACCATAGCCTTAGTCTCACGTCCGGTTTTGAAGCCGAGTCAGGGAAGCGATTCCCTGCATTAGGACCTACTACAGTTGTCCTATGACGAATGCTATCGATTTTAGTGGCTTGTCTCTATGGAAGATAGCGAATGAGGGGTAGCAACTCAAGCCGAAACGAAAAAGTCCCGGGAAACCTGTATCAATGAGCACATAGTAAAAAAGCTCTGCGGCGAAGCCGAGCCTTGTTACAGTGTGTGGACAGTCATATACGGTTCAGAGAAATGATGTGTTCTTGCAGCCAGTCTTTTCTAATCGGTCTGCTAGCTAGCATTGCGCTATCTCTGACCAGCAAGGCCACGCAGGCTTTCAATGTCAACCAAAGTCTACGCTTTTTTAATAAACAGGGGGTTAGGATGACTGCAACTTCGAGCACCAACTCATCGCCTGAGCAGCTTGTGACAGCTGAGGCAGTCGCTAAAATAGACGCCTACCTGAACGCCTATGCCCAGACCGGCAAATTTTCGGGAAGTGTGACCATCACTCAGGGACAAATCGGTGGGATAACGCGCAGCTACGACTTGGCCAACCGCGAACACCAGGTTGCCAACACCGGCACCACCAAGTTTCGGATTGGCTCGGTCACCAAACAGGTTACGGCCGTGGCCATTTTGCAACTGCAAGAGAAGGGACTGCTTGATGTACAAGCTCCCGTTTCGACCTATTTACCCGACTATCCCAACGGCGATCTCATCACCGTCCATCATCTGTTGACACACACAGCAGGCATTCCTGAGTATCTTGACCCTGAAACCTTTCCAGATCTAGCAGAGTGGATGCGGCTACCTTCCTCGCTCGCTCAGCTCGTTAACCGATTTAAAGATCTGCTGCTCGAATTTGAACCGGGAGAGAAGTTCAAATACAGCAACTCAGGGTACGTTTTACTCACGCAAATTCTTGAAACTGTAGCCGAACAGCCCTATGCAGAATACTTACAGGCCAACATTTTCGACCCTCTAGGAATGAAAAACACCGGCTATGAGGTTCCACAAACGGTGATTTCTAATCTAGCGCAGGGGTATCTGTTCATTGGCAAAGAGACTTATCTGCAAGCGAACCCGTTGGACATGAGCATTCCTCAAGGCGCAGGCGGCGTGTATTCAACGGTGGAAGATTTGTCAGTCTGGAACCGTTGGCTGTATGTGAATGAAGATTCAGCGGTGTTGAGCAAATCGGCTAGGGCCATCATGATGACGCCAACTGTTCAAATGGAGCCTGAAAAGAGTCCAGATGCATTCTACGGGTATGGGCTGGTCATAGATAATCATTTAGGGCGGCAGCGAGTTCAGCATAACGGCGGCATCAGCGGATTTGCTAGCTCTCTAGCCTATTATCCCGACGAAGCGCTGACGATTGTCGCTCTGTCTAATTTTGAAACGGCCCTCCCGAGTCGCATTGTGGAAGATTTGGCCGCGATCGCCTTTAACGAACCCTACGAAATCCCGACGCAGCCCGAAGCGATCACCCTCGACCCAGCAATTTATGAAAAGTACACGGGCACCTACCAGCTCTTGCCCGAAATGCAGATTACTATCCGAGTGGAAGACGGTGAGCTAACGGCTCAAGCCACGGGTCAAAACTCTTTTGTGCTCTACCCCACTTCAGAGACAGAATTTTTTGCAGAAGTCGCTGATATCACAGTAATGTTCTTTCTCTCTGACGCAGGAACCATTGAGGGGCTTAAGCTCCGCCAGATGGGTCAAGAACTTTTTGCACCTAGAATAGAGGAGTAGCCTGCCTCGCCTTAGAAACTATGTTAAAGACACTCCTGGTTAATGGAAACCGCTGAGTGATCGCACCACGCGGATCACTCAGCGGTTAATAACTCTGCCTAGCCGTAACCTTATATGCCTTACGGTTTCAGAAGAGCGTAGGAATACCGGTAGAATTAAAATGCTATTACCAGCTGAATTAGACGTATGGCTATGCAGCGCGTAGAAATTGAGCTACCCGAGTCTGTGTATCGTCAGCTCGCCCGAATTGCTGAGGAAACGGCACAACCGATTGCCCTGCTTGCCGCCCAAAGTGTGATTAGCAATCTTCCTCCCTCAGTGGAGGATTCCCTGCCCGAACTCAGGGCAGATCTGCTTGGGATGCAAGCGCTAGCAACCGAAGACCTGCTAAACGTGGCTCAATCCGAGGTTGGCTCAGCCGAGCATGTGCGGCAAGCAGAGCTATTAAAGAAACATGAGGATGGTCAATTAACCGAACCAGAGCGCCAGGAGCTGTCAGCGCTGAGACAATTGGCTGATCGGCTGATGCTGCGTAAAGCGTATGCTTGGTCAATGCTGCGCTGGCGCGGCCAGAGAGTGCCGTCGTTGGAAGATCTGCCGATTCCGCAATGAGTATTTCCGGCAACCTGCGCCAGCAAGTGATTTCAGCAGCCAATACTCGCTGTGAGTACTGCCAAACTTCATCTGGAGTGACCGGTTACCCCTTTGGTGATGGAGCATATTCTGCCGAAGTCACTAGGTGGTAATGACGAGCGTAGCAATCTAGCCGTAGCCTGCTATCGATGCAACGAGTTTAAGGGAGCGAAGACCCATGCGAGAGATCCCGATAGCGGTCAATTTGTAGCGCTGTACAATCCTCGTCGTCAGGGATGGGCTGATAACTTTGCTTGGAGCAACGGCGGCACCCACATCATCGGCAAGACAGCCGTGGGCAGAGCGACGGTGATGACGTTACGGCTAAACAACGAACGATCAGTTAGTTGAAGCCCGAGCGATCTGAATAGAGTTTAGATGGCACCCGCCGAATGATCGCACCTAGTGTCAGCCTATTCACAGCTGTTAGTCGGACTTTTACTTGGGATTAAAAAGGTAGGCAGCGAGCACCGCAAGGCTGTCTACCAAGCGCTGTAGCCACGCTTTTCTCGCCGTTTCTCAACCGCATAAAATATTTCCAGCCCTTGCTCATAGTGATCGCAGGGATGCTCAATACACTGTCCCTGCATCGCACTTACTCGCCCCCATCGCCGCAGCACTACCCACTGCCCAAATAGGTTTTGCCGCACCTCACATGAATAATGTCTCGTTCCTTTGTGCCAATCTTGGCGCTTCCATTTACCTAGCTCATACTCCACGAATGATCCTCACCTGCATCTGCTCACCCAAACTTTCTGCGTCTGATAAAGGCTGCTGCGCTGCTCCAGCAGGAACCCACCCAGCAATGCCGCGATCCACACTTCTATCAGCGGCATCTTTAACTACTGCTGAATATCGACCAACCGCTGCGGCGATGCCTGCTGTTGATCAACTAGCGTCTTCACCCAGGCCGATACGTTTTCTACATCGAAGACCGCCATCGCCTGATTGTTGAGATCACCTTCTAGCGCGTCAATCATATCCAATATAGGCAGCTTCAGGGCATCGCCTGCTACAGAATCCTCATCAGCTTTGTCTGCGTTCGGAAGCTCACTACTTGGATGGTACGAACGACTCACCAAATCCGAAAAGTCCAATTCCTGCGTCTGTCGGGTGAGCCTTTGCAACCAGCCATCACCCATTACCGGCCCTTCTGCATTATTTGTGTCTTGCCAATCCTCCCAAAGCACGTCAGCTTTGGCTTCGCAAAGCCCCGCGAGCGGCACCAAAATATCGCCCGCGACTCTGAGGTGATCGCGCTGCTCTAACCCGCACATCTGCTGTCTCCGGACGATCCGTGGCTTCTTCCATGAGAGCTAAAAAAGTGTGAGAAACCTTGAAAACTGGTGAGTGGTACAGACAATTTGACGAGAACTTTATGCTGAATTCTAGTGTCGATATCTTATAAGTTTGC
>JBGTGK010000050.1:0-43993 GCA_041746795.1 Phormidesmis sp. | reverse complement strand
GCGCTCAGGAATGTATGAACAGGTAATCGGGTGTGTTTGTGGGCTAGTACGACTAAGGGGGCAGTATGTCTGAATTCCAGCCTTCAGCGGCTGGTGATAGAGGAGCCTGACCAATTTTCCTATTTTTGAAGAGGTCTATTGCACTAAGCGTTATCTGTCTAATGAAGCCGAAGCCGACAACCGTCGCTTTTCTCCTTGCGTGATCTCTCGCTCCAAAAAGTAGTTTAGCAGCGTTCTTAAAAGCACAATGGCACCTAGATTGAGAATATCTTGCCGAGTCGGTGCGACCGCCGTGCGTAAGATATCGCTTGCTACCGTAAACTCCAATCCTAATGCCAAACCGCGCCCCAACTTTAGCCGAGTAACCTCAGTCGCATCGAGATGTCGCCCCCGAGAGAACAACTGCCCTAAATAATCAGCAATGCCGCGCAGCACCGCGCCACCAATCACAATCGCTGCCGCAATTTCAGCGCCCGCTGCTAGGTAACCCACAATCAGCTTTAGCCAATACTCTAACGGCCCGCTCGTCGTTTCCGCAGTGCCCGAATCTACGTTCAAACTTAAGAGTAAAACTAGCCCAAAGATCAGCCCGAGTGGCAGCAAAACATTAGTCAAAGACTCTAACCATGACTCCTGTTTCATCGCCCTACTTTGTCTTCATGATTATCGGGATGGCGGGATTCGAACCCACGGCCCCTTCGTCCCGAACGAAGTGCGCTACCAAACTGCGCCACATCCCGTAGCAAAGGCTAAGCAACTAGGTAGGCGCTCAGCTAATGCACTAACAACGCTATCACAAAAAATAAAAACTTTGAGCGCAGGTTTTCCCGATCGTAGCCGAAGAACCTTGAAAAGCTTAGTAAATCAACTCGATTTACCAGAAATCTACAGGGGAACCTCAGCCCAAGCGCGAACTTGTATCGGCGCGGCTAGTATTTTGGCCGCGCCACTCGCTAAACTTCCTCTTATATACTCACTGCACGCCTTATATTGCATTTTTAACCATGGCTTCAGTTTCTCCTTCCACGTTTGTAGGCAAAGAAATCAAGTTCGGGACAGATGGCTGGCGGGGCATTATCGCCGCTGACTTTACCTTTGAGCGGGTGGGGAAAGTGGCCGCGCTGGCTGCGCAGGTGCTAGAGGAAACCTATGGCGATCGCAGCAGCAAGACCGTCATTGTGGGCTACGACCGGCGGTTTTTATCGCCTGATTTTGCCCGCTATGCTGCTGAGTCAATTGCGGCAGCAGGCTATGAGGTGAAGCTCTCGAAATGCTTTGCACCCACGCCTGCTTTTAGCTGGGCGGCTTTCGATCAAAAGGCGCTGGGTGCGGTTGTGATTACCGCGAGCCACAACCCAGCGGCTTACAACGGGTTAAAGGTGAAAAGCGCTTTGGGGGGCTCTGTACCGCCTAAAGTGACCCAGCAGGTTGAGGATAGGCTGGCTGAGGAAGCGCCTAAAGCAGACAGTCCAGGAAGCATTACCGAATTTGATCCCTGGCCTAGCTACTGTAGTGCCCTGCAATCTATGGTGGATATTGAGATGATTCGGCAGGCGCTGGATGACGGCAAGCTGACTATCTTTGCTGAGGTGATGCACGGTGCGGCGGCGACTGGGTTACAGCGGTTGTTACAGCGCGATGTAAATGAAATTAACGGCGACGCCGATCCGCTATTTGATGGGGGTGCGCCGGAGCCGTTGCCGAAGTATATTCCGAAGCTGTTTGAGTCGATTAAGGGGCACAAAGAGGACGGGCTGACGGACTCGCTAACGGTGGGGCTGATTTTTGATGGGGACTGCGATCGCATCGCCGGTATGGACGGCAACGCAAACTTCCTCAGTTCCCAAGTGCTCATCCCCATCCTGATGGAGCATCTCACTAAGCGCCGAGGCATGAAAGGCGAAGTTGTTAAAACTATCAGCGGCTCTAACCTGTTTCCAGCGCTGGCTAAGCTATACGGCCTGCCGCTACATGAAACGGCGATTGGCTACAAGTACATCGCCGATCGCATGTTAGAAGCCGATGTGCTGATTGGGGGTGAGGAGTCTGGTGGGATTGGCTACGGGCACCACATTCCCGAGCGAGATGCGCTGCTCTCGGCGCTGTATTTATTAGAGGCGGTGGTACAAAGCGGCAAAGACTTTGGCGAGCTGAACGATTCGCTGCGATCGCAAACAGGTTTCATCTCAGCATATGACCGGATTGACCTGCCCCTGGCTAATATGGAAGCGCGGGCCAAATTGGTAGAGGCTCTAAAGTCGAGCACGCCGCAGGAAGTAGCTGGTCGCAAAGTTAAAAGCTGCCTCACCATTGATGGCTACAAGTTCAACTTAGAAGATGATAGCTGGCTGTTGATTCGCTTTAGTGGAACAGAGCCTGTGCTGAGACTGTATTCTGAAGCGGCAACTATAGAGAAAGTAAATGAGATTTTGGCTTGGGCAAAAGACTGGGCCAATTCTGTTAAATAGATAAAGACAGGCGAGACGCCTGTCCTATCAAGATGTGAATTGTCTCTTTTTTATTTACCGCGAAAGCTTGTATTCGCCGCCTCGCTCTAATGCTTTTTTGTAGGCTGGGCGAGCGTGAATACGATTCAAGAAATCCTTTATGGCCGAGCGCCGCTGGTCAATCTCTCCATTGGCGGCGGCGGCTTCTAGCGGAAAGCTCATTTGAACATCGGCTGCCGTGAACCCATCTCCGGTAAACCAGGTGCTTTTGGCTAGCTCTGCGTTTACATAGTCCAAATGCAGAGCAATTTGAGGATCAACAAAACCGCTCTTAGCGGCTCCTGTGATGGCGCGAGTGGCAAAGCGTAAAAAAGCAGGCGTTCCCTCCTCCATTTTAATGAGCACAAGCCTGAGCAAGAGAGGTGGCATTGCCGATCCTTCTGCGTAGTGCAGCCAATAGGTGTAGCGCAGTCGCTCTTTTGTATCTGGCGCAGGAATCAACGCCCCATTCCCATAATGGCCTACCAAATATTCAACGATTGCACCCGATTCTGCTACTGTCAGCTCGCCATCGGTGATAACGGGGGACTTGCCAAGCGGATGAACTTTGCGCAGCGAGTCGGGCGCTAGCATGGTTTCGGGGTTGCGCTCGTAGCGCTTGATGTCGTACTCCAGGCCGAGTTCTTCTAGTAGCCAGAGGATGCGCTGGGAGCGGGAGTTGTTGAGGTGGTGGACGGTGATCATGGAGGAGACGGGGAGAAAGAGAGGGAAGGTGATTAGATTTGTCTGTAGCTTTTTTGTAGCTTTGCAGGAAGTGTCTTTTTTGTCTTCAGCCTGTGGTGTAGTCGACTAATAGCTTGATAACTAGGGCGGTTGTCACCAGGATGAATATGGGTTTGATTAGCTTTGCGCCTTTTTTGGTGGCAAAGGTTGCGCCTAAAAATGAGCCTGTAGCGACGCCTAACGCACCGCAGAGGCCTTTGGAATAGTCGATGTTGCCAGCGATCGCAAAGGTCAGCAGTGCGGTAAAGTTTGCCAGCAGATTTAAAACTTTGGTGGTGCCGGTGGCGCGTAAAAAGTTAAGCGGCCAAATCGATAACAGCGCAAATACTAAAAAGACGCCCGTTCCTGGCCCAAAGAAGCCGTCGTGAAAGCCGATGATGCCACCCGCAACAATACTCCATAAAGTCCGTTTGGTCGGGTTGGAGGAGCCTTCAGCAGGCAGATCGCTCTGTCCTTTAGCAACAGATTCAGCAGCGAATTCAGCGGTGGATTCAGCGGTGGATTCGGCCATGCCAAAGCCAGGGTTGCAGAGGACAAAGAGGGTGATGGCTACCATTAAAACAATCACCAGCGGCTCGGCCCAGGTGGAGGGCAATAGGCCAATGCTGCGGCTACCTGAGTAGGCACCTAAAATGATGGGGAGTGCCATGACGGCGCAGGCTTGCCAGTCGATTTGTTTGGACTGAGCAAATTTGAGTGAGCTGGTGAGTGAGCCAAAGGTGCCGCAAAGCTTGTTAGTCGCGATCGCACTACTCACCGGCAGCCCAGAAAATATCAGGCCGGGCAGCATAATTAGGCCACCGCCACCTGCGATCGCATCCACAAACCCCGCGACCAGCCCCACCGCCGCAATCAGCAGCAGCATAATGCAGAATTTTTATAACTACGCATCAGGCTCTAGGTCCAAAAGAACTAGCTGCATGTAGTGCAGGGAACTTTCCAGCTCTGGTTCGCGACTTTCTACTTGAGTCATGTCTGGCATCAGGTTTACCAGTTCTCGGGCAGTGATTGCCATGGATGTATTCATTTTGAGCGCCACCTTAAGCGCAAGACGCTTTTATTGTAACGTTCTATGCCGCTAACCTAGAATGCCGCTGAATTTGTGGGTATCAGGCCGAATTCTTGGACAGGCCGTTAATTTAGATAGGCCGCTGATGAACTAAAGCCCTAACTTTGATGAAATGATGAATCCGCTAGCCTAGCACTGCATCTAAATTGAACGTGGAATCGTACACTGAGTAACAATACGTAGCCAAATTTGAATAGAAACTGTTTGCATGGACTACTTGAGCCTACTTGAGCGCGGGATAGATAGCTGGAATCAATGGCGCGATCGCCATCCAGATGAGCCCTGCGATCTATCGGGATTGGACTTAAGTGAGGGTTACTTTTTTGAGGGCAACTTTAGCAACGTCAGCTTCAAAGGAACCAATTTGGAGAGAGCCTGCTTCATTGGGGCGAACCTTCGCGGGGCTGACCTGAGCGAGGCTAATCTTCGCGGCGCGTACATGGGAGATGCCAATCTGTATGGCGCTAATTTGAGCGAGGCTGAGCTAACAGACACAAATCTGAATGGGGCCGATCTGCGGCAGACAAATTTGCAAGAAAACCAAATTAAGGGGGCACATACCTATAAGGCGGTGTTTTCTGAAAGGGCGGTTGTTCAGGAGCCAGTTATTGAAGAGTTAGCTGTTGAAAGGGCGATCGCTAAAAGGACAGTCTCTGCAAAATCCCTTGCCTCATCACCAAAGACGGCAGTCGTAGGGTCTTTAGAGCGTGGAACTGTTTCTACTTCCTCTGCTTCCTCTACTGCTGTTGCCGTCTGGGAAAGCTCCTCCGTTAGCAAGCCCCACCGCCAGTACCGTCGCGCAGATGAGCAGCGCACTGTAGCCTTGAATGTACCTTTACATCAAACGTGGCGGCCCTTTATCTGGCTCTCTCTAGCGATTGCAGCCGTGTCTCTTTTACTGGTAGGGATGTCTTTAACCCAAAGCCGCTCGCAGCTGTTGGCAGACTCGAACGTGGCTTCGAGCGTGTCTCCCAAGGCCGTTTCACAACCCGATAAATTAAACAAGCCACTTGCTTTATCACAGACTTTTGAAAGTACTAATGAGGTTTGGGCGGTCGCGGCTCACAACTCAATCAACGGCAGTCCGATTGTCGCGGCGGGTAACGCCGATAACCAGGTTCAGATTTGGAACCGGCAAACGGGAAAGCTGATTCGCGTTTTGGCTGACCAGGACGATACGGTGAGAGCGGTTGCCATTTCTAACTCTGGGCAGCGGTTAGTCAGCAGCAGTGGCGATGGTATCAGGGTATGGCAGCCAGAAACCGGGAAGCTAATTTACAGCATTCCGCCTGGGCGATCGCCGATATGGTCAATGGCGATCACGCTGGATGAAAAGTACCTAGTCAGCAGCAACTACGGCGGGCAGATAGAAGTGCGGCACCTGGATACCGGAGAGCTACGCTACGCCATTGAAACCGGCTCGCCAGCATGGTCGGTGGCGATCGCTCCTGACGGTCAATCTTTTGTGAGTGCCGGGAGCGATCGCCTGATTCGCCAGTGGGACTTGGCCAGCGGTAAGCCCATCAAAACCTTTGCCGGTCATAGCGATGCCGTTCGCTCGGTAGCCATTAGCCCCGACGGCCAAACGCTGGTGAGCGGCAGCTGGGACAATACGATTAAGCTATGGAATTTAGCAACGGGAGATTTGCAGGCGACGCTGGGCAGTCAGGATGGGGGGCATCGCGATCGCATCGTCAGCGTGGCGATTAGCCCCGATGGGAAAACCTTTGCTAGCAGCAGTATCGACAAGACGCTAAAGCTTTGGGACTTGCGCACTCATCAGCTCATAAAAACGCTAGACAGTAGCGACAGCTGGATTTTGGCGGTGGCCTTTGCACCCGATAGCGAAAACAAGCAAACGCTGGTGAGCGGTGGAAAAGATCAAACGGTCAAAGTATGGCAGTAAAAGTAGGGTAATAGAGGTAAACGTGCCTTCCGAACGTAGCGTCGCCGTAACATAATAAAAACGCTGAACAAGGAGAGTCCGATGGGGTTAACAGTCATTCAGGTAGATGCTTTTACGGATAAGCCGTTTGCCGGAAATCCAGCGGCGGTGTGTGTGACGGACGCGCCGTTAGAAGACGGGCTGATGAAGGCGATCGCGCTTGAAATGAACCTCTCCGAAACCGCCTTTTTATATCCCATTGAAGGGGGTTACAGCCTGCGCTGGTTCACCCCGTCCACAGAAGTTGCCCTGTGCGGACACGCCACCTTAGCCAGTGCTCACGTCCTTTGGAGCGAAGGTCACCTGCTTGCCGATCGGGTCGCTAGCTTCCACACCCAAAGCGGCTGGCTCAGCGCCGCCAAAAAAGGCGACTGGATTGAAATGGACTTCCCGGCTCAGCCTGTTCGGTTGGCCCATGTTACGCCCCAGCTGATCAGTTCTCTATGCTGTGGGGGCGACATCCGCTCGGTGTCTAAAAACGACGTCAACTATCTTGTAGAGCTTCAGTCTGAAACTGCCCTCAGCAGTCTAGAACCTGACTTTAATGAAATGAAAAAGCTGCTTGTACAGGGCGTGATTGCGACTGCGATCGCCGACAGCGAAGGCTACGACTTTGTTAGCCGCTACTTTTGCCCCTCTGTAGGCATTAACGAAGATCCTGTAACCGGCTCGGCTCATACGTCGCTAGCGCCCTACTGGCAGAAAAAGCTAGGCAAGTCAGACATGCAGGCCCAGCAAATTTCTGCGCGGGGCGGCGTGGTGCGAGTGAAATGCTCGTCCTCTGAAAAGAATAAAAGCGACAGAGTGTTTGTGAGCGGTCAGGCGGTGACCACTTTGAAGGGTGAACTTTTGGTGGGGTAGGCGATCGCTGGTGGCCCTCGTCCGGAACGCTGACGCCGCGCAGTGAAGGCTTAAGGTGCAAGGTCATAGCAAATCCTGGACCGATGTTTTTTTAAAATTGGCACAGGCTCAGCCGTCGCTCTTTCTCAGGACTTTCTATAATGAGCCAGTCAGCAAGGAAGCGTTCGGCATCGTATCTAAGTAGGTCACCAAAGCGTCATGAAAGATAAAACGGTTGCAGCTCTAATAGCCCTTTTTCTGGGTTGGATTGGCATACACAAGTTTTACCTGGGCGAATCGCGACTAGGGATTATATACATCCTATTTTTTTGGACGGGCATTCCAGCGATCATTGCTTTTTTTGAATGCATCGGGCTATTTCTGATGTCTGAGCAGGCATTTAATGCCAAGTTCAATCACGGACTGCAAGGGTCGCCATCGCATTCGTTTTCTTTTAACCAAGAATCGACCAAGGACAAAGCGAGCACCCTCGGCGAACTCAAAAAGCTATACGAAGCCGATGTGATCACCGCTGAAGAATATGAGGAAAAGCGCCGTAAAATTCTTGATTCTATATAGTAATAAATCAGTAATAGCGCGGCCTCTCAACAGCAATTTTGAACGCCCTTTTGAACGTCATGACGCCAGTAAAGCTAACCGTTACAAAAAGCGCCCAGAAAGATGCCCAAATGGATGCCAATGCCTTTTGGCTGTCCTTCATTCCAGTGCTGGGCGGGCTGGCCATTGTGCGCGAGGGTAACCGTCTAAGCGCCACCAAATTTTCTCAGCTAGGCTGGGGCGTTTTTGCGCTTTCAGTTGTCACGGCGATCGGTGGAAACGTCGGCCTGGCCTGGCTCCTCCAGATAGCCCTAGCTTTTTGGTTCAAACGCAGCTATGCCTCAGCGGCACCGCCGCCCCTACCGCAAGTAGATTTCAATAGCTGCTCCAAAAACGATTTGGTGCGAGTGCTGGGTCTACCGATTGTGTACGCCAACGATATTGACCTGATCAGAAGCGAAGGCTACCCGTTTACTCATGCTGAAGAGCTAATCGAGATTGCAGGCATTCCGGAAGACCAAGTGCGGCGGATTGAGCCTCAGCTTATTTTTGCTTACCACGTAACGAAAGACGGCGGTGCTTCCTGGCGGCGAATTAATTTTCTATCGCCGGATGAAATGGCAGCTTTTGGAGTGACTGCTGAGGTAGCTCAAAAGATTGTTGATGAAAGAACTCGTCAGGGCGACTATCGCTCAGTCGTTGACGTTAAAAGACGCACAGGAATTGCTTTTCGCGACTACAAGAGATTGATATGAAAAGTGTTAAGCGCCTAAGCTCAAGGTCTGTTAATAAGAAAACTGCGGGGCTGCTGCTGGTTGGTTTGGTGTTGTTCTCTCAGGTTTCTCAAACAGACTGGCCCTACCTAGTCAAAGAATATGTGGTGCTAGTTGTTCTTCAGCTATATTTGGTGACGGCGTTTGTCGTTATCCCAAAGCTTAGAACAGATAAAGCTAAAGTGCGTGAAGTAGAACCAAGCGCTGACTTATAAAATAAAAGAAGAAGATAAGGTCACGGCACGAACATGGACATGTGTAACGATGATCGAAGCATCATAGAGAAGATTTTCTTGGTTAGCGTTAGCTTCCTATCTATAGCTAGCAGGTGGGCGGGTGCATTTTTCAGCGCTTAAGATTGTTGCCGCTTAATCTGAAAAATATAATGGATGCATAGATAGCGAGACTTTACACAATCTTCACAGCCGCTTTGCAACCTTTTTAGACATAAATTAGACGCTGTGTGCCTTCTGAAAGGCCGACCTGACATCCTTTTGATGTATTCTGTTGAAGCTCGACAAAACAAGTATTCTTATTACTTCTCTAGCTGCTTGTGAGTTGAGGGCACTGTGTCTTTTGTCGTGCTTTTACTTAGCGCCGCTATGTTGGGCTTTTCCTCAGCCGCAGTGTAGGCCGCTAGCTTCAAAGCAGACCTTGGTTCGCTCAGCGGCTCGGGCGTTACCGGTACGGCTCTGATCAATCTCTCTGACGATCACAAAACGCTGACGGTGACGACCGACGTTACCGGCCTAGAGCCTAACCAGGTTCATGTGCAGCATATTCATGGTTTGTTTGATGCCTCTGGCGCGATCGCCGACTCTATGTCACCCACCTTGGCCGACGATGCTGACAAAGACGGCTTTATCGAACTCGCCGAAGGTGGCCTCAAATATGGCCCGATTATTCTGCCGCTAAAAACCATTAATACCCTAGATGGAAACGCTAGCGTCACGACAACCTACGACCTCACCGATCCCAGTATTTTTGCCAGCAGTGGTGCAGGCGTGCCTTTTACCGCTGCTCTAGCCCTAATCGGCGTTATTGGTGGCGCGGCTGTCCTACGTCGCCACCGACGCACAACCGCTCTCTAATAGCTCTCTAACAGCTCTTAAAAGAACAGTAAATCGCTTAGGCCACCTCATTTTACAGAGGTGTGGCCTGAGCGCTACTCATGCAAAGGCACAGTCTCAATCAGCGGGCAAATGTCTCCCGGCTGGGGTCGAAGGTCAGAAGACGCCCAGCTATCTCTATATTTTTCAAGGTTGTTCTTAAACGTCTGCATCTCTTGAATTTGAACGTTGAGCTGCTCAATTTTCTCCTGCAACAGCGACTGCACCAGTTCACAAGGCACATTTCCCTGGTGGTGAACGTTCAGCACCTGGCCAATGTCTTCTAATGAAAAGCCTAAAGTCTGCGCTTTTTTGATGAACTGCACCTGATGCACCGCAGAGTCAGGATAGTAGCGATAGCCATTTTGACCCCGCTCCGACGCTAGCAGCCCCAGTTCTTCGTAATAGCGTAGTGCACCGACAGCAGTGCCCGTTCGCTTAGAGACTTCGCCAATTTTCAGTCGTGCTGTTATAGCCACTGCTTTGCCACCTTTGCTCTACTACCTTTGCCTTACTACCTTTTCTTTACACCTTTCAATCTCTAACAATATCTTGTTTGTATGGGTTAGCGCTCAACTATGAGATTAGAAGAGAATTGCCTTATCCTTAAAAGAGAGATACGCATCAATTCTTGGCAAAATCTTTTTTCCACTGATTCATTTGATCAATTTCTACCTGCTGAGTGGTGAGGATATTGTTAGCCATTTGCTGTATTTCAGGGCGATCGCTGTTCTTCAGCGCCTGCTTTGCCATCACCAAAGCGCCTTCATGGTGCGGCACCATACTTTCAATAAAGCGCAGGTCAAACCCATCGTCTGCTTTGCCTAAGTCTTTATCCATCCGCATCGCTGACTGCATCTCAGCAGGCATCCCCATGGTGTGCCCCATCTGAGCGTCATACATAATCGGTTCAGCGGCTGCCTTGGGATACCATGCCTGCCGCCACTGCTGCATTTGCTCAATTTCACCTCGCTGGGCCGCAATCATATTTTGCGCGAGCTGTTTCATTTCAGGGCGCTGAGAATTTTGCAGCTCGGCTTCAGCCATGGTGATCGCGCCCTGATGGTGCAAAGTCATCCCATCAATAAAGCGCAGATCAAACTCAGCATCTTTAGGGCCAAGATCCATCATCATCGCGTGGTTGGGTGCTGAGGTGTCGCCGCTCATGGGCATGGTGTGATCTGGCATTTGAGGAGTCGAATTTGAAGGACTGCATCCAGCTACAACAGATGTAGAAGCTAGCACTCCTAATGATAAAAGCAAGACATAGGCTCGGTTTAAGCGCATATGGAGTCAAATCCTTTTTGTAAAATGATAGGTTGTATAGATGATCTGAGTAAAAAGCACCTCTATAGCGACCTCTATAATTTTAGTGTAAACGCTATACCTGACTTGAGGGTCAAGCCCTCCGGCTTTAGGTTGTTGAGGGTATTTTTGCGTGCCAAGCGCCGTAGGTGCTTAGAAGAAAATGTGACTACAGATACCATAAAATAAGAACCAAGACGATTGATAGGATAAAGGCAAATACCAGCGTCTTCTCAAGTTTTGTGTTTAGGCCTCTGATGGCGAATGCGATCACAACGGCTAACACGGCTAGGCCAATATAGATGGCAACGTTAGCATCCCGATTGATTAAAGGATCGGTGGTAGCATTAGGGGCTTGAGATTGAGCAATCTGGAATTGAGCAGTTTGAAATTGAGTAATTTGGATCAGTGCTGCTGCTGCTGCCAAAGAACCGTATTGAGCTAGCTTCACAAGGGGGCTCTCTCTAAAAATGCCTGCATGTACTGATTTACCAGGGCTGGCTGCTCCTGCTGCACCCAGTGACTACACTGTGGAATATAGCGAATTTCGAAGTCCGATACAAAATCTTGTGTGCTATAGGTTAGTTCTTTGCTTAACGCTGCGTCGTTCTCTCCCCAAATCATCAGCGTGGGCACTTGCAGCACGCCCCAGGTCTGATTGAGGAAACCTCCCGCACTAAAGGCACTGCGGTAGTAGTTCAACATGCTAGTCAGAGCACCCGGCTTAGCGGCGGCGGCGACATAGGCATCTAGGTCTTCCTCAGTAAACGCCTCTGGGTTAACGGCCTGACTTTTGAACACCGAGCGAATGGCTGCATAGTGGTTTGCTTGCAGCAGCCATTCTGGCAGCAGAGGAAGCTGAAACAAGGCAATATACCAGCTTCGCAATAGCTGCTGAGGAGTACGTAGCCCTTCGGCAAACTTAGCCGGGTGAGGCAGGTTGAGTACGATGAGCCGATCGAGCATCTGTGGGTAGGCGTAGGCAAAGGCCCAGGCGATCGCCCCGCCCCAGTCGTGACCTGCTAGCACGCACCGCTCATAGCCCAGCCCTCGGATAACGCCTTCTACATCCTTAATCAGTTCAGCTAAAGCATAGGCAGATTTGTCTTTTGGCTTGTCGCTGTTGTTGTAGCCTCGCATATCTATTGCAACAACTTTGTAATCCTCAAAGAACGCTTCTATCTGATGCCGCCAAGAATACCAAAACTCTGGAAAGCCGTGTAGAAGAATCATCAAAGGCCCTTCGCCCTGAGTGACGTAGTGCAGCTTAATGCCGTTGGTTTGGATGTAGCTGTGCTGCATGGCCAGTCCCTCACCTCAGCTACTCAGGCTTGGCTACTCAGGCACCCACACCGAAACTGAGCCACCCTCGCAGCGAAAGTCAGCCCAGCCCTCTTCATTGGTGGTTATAGACTCTTTAATATGCTCAGTGCTATCTATATAGGTACGATTAGGCTGACCTACTTCCATCCATTTAGTACCCGCTTCACTGTTGCTCATCACAACCGCCATGCCCCCCGGATACTCTTCATTACCCGTTTGCGTCCAGCCGATGACGTTTGCATGATCAAAATAGTCGCGCTGCTCGCCGTAGGCGTAGGTACGCCGCGCGTCCAAAAATTTATCAATCAAAAACTGATGGCTGTCTAAGAAAATTTCGTATTCTTCGCCGTCCTTGCCGCTGTCTTGGTAATGAGCGCCGTAGTAATCAGCGTAAAAGACGCAGGGGTAGCCATCTTGTCGCAACAGAATGAGCGCATAGGCTAGCGGCTTAAACCAAGCCTCTACAACAGATTCTAAAGACTGCAAGGGCTGTGAATCGTGGTTGTCAACCAGGGTGACTGCCAGGGCTGGCTGGTCTGCAACCAGGGAGTTTTCAAAAATGGTGCTTAAGTTGTAGTCGCTGCCGCCCTGGCTCGCTTCGCGGAAGTTGTAGTGCAAAGGCGCATCGAACAAGGCAACATCGCCACCAGTGACATCAATAAAGTGATGCAGCGCCTCAATTTCGTAAGACCAGTACTCGCCTACTGCAAACAGCCGCCTGCCGCTGTACTTGCGCACATGCTTGAGCCATTCGGGAAAGAAACCGGCCCGCACATGCTTGACTGCATCAAAGCGGAAGCCGTCAACGTCGGTAAGGTCTACATACCACTCGCCCCATTTCAACAGGTTGTCGCGGACTTCGGGATGGTTTACATCTAGGTCACAGCCCATCAAAAAGTCAAAACTACCTTTCTCTAGATCGACAGCATCGTCAAACTGCTTGCCTTCAAACAAATAAACGGCCTCGAATTCTCCTTGTTCGTGGCCGTTGTAGTCTACTGCGTTAAAGTGCCACCAATGCCACTCTAGATCGGAGTGCTTGCCCTGGCGTCCTGGAAAGGTGAAGTTTGTCCAGGCTTTGATGGTTACCTCGTCTCCAATAGGCTCGTTGCGGTTGTCTGGTGAGTAGGGCGTGGCTGGAAATTCTTCTTCTGCATCCGCGCCGAGCTTGTGGTTTAGCACCACGTCGGCATACACTTCAACGCCTGCCTGCTTAGCTATTTTTATCGCACTTACATACTCATCCTTAGTCCCGTACTTAGTGCGCACCGAGCCCTTTTGGTCGAACTCTCCTAAGTCAAACATGTCATATACACCGTAGCCCACGTCGTAACCACCCCCCGTGCCCTTATAGGCAGGAGGTAGCCATATTGCGGTAATTCCAGCTGCGGCCAAGGCTTCGGCTTTTTCGGCCAATTCGTTCCAAAGACTGCCGTCAGGAGCGTTATACCAATGAAAATATTGCATCATCACGCCGTTGGGGCCAGACATTTTAGATATGCTCCGTACAAGGATATAAGGGAAAAAGAACAGCGAGAGATGGAGTAGCAGTGGAGCATAATTGTCTCATTCATTAGCAAAATCTGAGATATACCCAAAGATGCATTTCTTTAGAGGTAACTCTTTAGGTTTTGGGCGGATCGCTATCCCTCAATCGCCCAATCCGCCCAATCCGCCCAATCAGCATACAAAGTCCCTTTTGCCGCCTAAAGATCCACGTTACTCAAGGTTCGCAGCGTCTTTTGATATTGCTGCACAACTTCCTGGCGGTCGTTCTCTTCAGGCAGGCCATCTTTGCTGCCGCGCTCAATCATCTCTGCCTGTCGCCGTAATGGCCGCTTATTTTTATCGGTGTGGGCGTGCTGCCCAATGGTTTCAATCGCTTCCAACAGTCGCAGGGTCACGGCTGCGTCAGTTTTACCGTACTGCCGAATTTGGTCAAATGCGTCATTGGTCATTTGTTCAAAGGTGACTGGATTAATAATCAGCCGGAGGGCACCTGATGGGTCACCTACGTAGGCGCTCTGCTCTGCTTTTTGCAGTGCCCGGCATAGCGAGACGCTGAGGCGATCAATACAGCGAATAGCCGTAAACGGATCGTTAACCGCCGGGGAAATTGCCCGAATGGCAATTTCGACTAGCTGCTTAAGGGTAAATTCTATGTCGTACTCGGGTTTTCGCTGATTGCCGTAGGAAAATGCCTTTTGAATTTGCTGAGTGAGTGCTTTAGAAAGGGGTTGCTTGGCGCTAACGTAGGCTATTTTGCTGTGCTGAACAACAAACTGCCCTGGGCGGTTGATGATTTTGATGATGAGATTGTGCCGAGCTGCGATCACACTCAACCTTTTAACATCTATCCGCTGCAAGTAGCCACTGCTGTTCGCAAAAACTACATCAGCGCTGTCTTCAAAGTTAGCTGAAATCTCATGTACTTGCCTAGTAGCATGAGATTTTGCCGTGTTGGGCAGAATATTCTCTATGGTTTGTAGTGATTCATGACCGATTTTAGCAATCAGGTTATCAACATGAATAGCACTAGCAATATGATGAACAAAGTAAGCCAACAGTATGGTCGTAGAAATCGCGAACAGCAGCCCAGTGGCGACTGAAATTTGTGGCGTAAAACTGAGATCTTTAGAGTCTTCTATGGCCCAAAGGATAACAATAGCGTAAACAAACGTTGAGCTACAGGCCCCTAGCGTTGCCTGGCTAGTGTGGTCGTTCATTAAGTCGCGCAGCATTCTGGGGCCAAACTGCCCAGACGCTAGCTGTAGGGCAATGATGACAATTGAAAAAATCGAGCCTGCTACCGTAAGGATAGAGGTTGCGATCGCTGAAAGCAGCGTTCCTGCACTCGACGTGCCCTTGGGAAAGTTGGCCCCGAAGATGCTAACGCCCTCAACTTGCACAGCTCGGTCGGTTGTGATCGTGATGGCTGCGATCGCCAGCGTCGCCAAAATCATAGTGATAGGCACAAACCAAAAGCTAGACCGTAGCGCATCCCATAGCTTTGTCAATTTTGAACGGTTCCCTTCTCGTAGAGCTGATCACTACATTTGACTACGTAACAAAATTTGACTACGTCACAAAAGTTTTAAAGTAGCCTCTTTATTTATTAGCAAGTGCTCGCTCCAAAGTAATCGCTCTATAGAGCTATGTCGTTAGAGCGATTACTTTTTTTCCCAGCCTCTAGAAAAAGTAGTATTTCTCTATGGATAGGTGAAACCCTTCAAAAAATCTGCTAAAGATATGTAGCGCAATCAAACAAGAACTGTCTTTGTTGTCTGCATCGGATGCCCAGTAAATTACTGGCGAATCACTAGCAGCTGACTTTGATTTTCCATCTGCGCTTTGTTCTTCTTTTTCCTATTTACGCCTTGTTGGCCTGTAAGGATTACCATGACTCAATTTTGGCTCTGGATTGGATTTATTAGCATGACGGTAGGCGCAATTTTCTTTGGTATTAGCGCTAGTCGCAACCGCAGCGAGCGCTGGAAAATTTTGCTGACGCTTAACTTTTTTATTACAGCGATCGCCGCCGTCCTCTACTTAGCGATGGTAATGGGTCAAGGCAAAGGTCTCTTTTACGGCAAAGAGACCTTCTGGATTCGCTATGTCACCTGGTTTTTGTCTACGCCGCTGCTGCTGCTCGTGCTCACGCATTTGGGCCGCAACTGCCGCTCTACGGTGGGGGCGCTGCTAGGCGCTAACGCTGCCATGATTGCGACCGGCTTTGTTGCCACAATATCGCCCGCACCGATTAGCTACGTTTGGTATTTGGTGAGCTGTGGATTTTACCTTGGCGTTGCCTATCTGCTGCTAATGAACTACCGGATGGAATCGCAGCAAAACAATCCTGGCAAAGTTGGTAAGGATGCGTTCAATCGCCTGCTCACGGTGCATTTAGTCCTGTGGACTTGCTATCCCATCGTATGGATTCTGGCTATCACCGGGTTTGGGCTTCTAAGCAGCGGCATAGAGACTATGTTTTATACGGTGCTAGACGTTGTTGCCAAGGTGGGCTTTGGGCTGCTTTCTGTGAATACGCTACAAAAATTAGACGCTGCTTCGACCGATAACGGCTATACAACAGACGATTCTTTAACGGCTAGACCTTCTGTTTTAGACCGGGTATGACTCAAAGGGCTAGCTAGGAAGTAACTGCCGCTGGCCCTTAAGCTTAATCCCTCTCTGCTAGAAAGAGGGATTAGGCTATCTCCCTTCCTTCGCCAGCGCATATTTTCTAGCGAACAGACAAATCCAAATCTTTCAGGCTCTCTATCGGAACATCTTTTACCTGTAAGCCATCAATAATTTGCTTGATCGTTCCGGCTAGAGGTACGGCAATTACAATACCTAGCACGCCGCCAACTTGAGCGCCTATAAACAGCGCCAGCAGCACCCAAACTGGATTGAGCCCTACCGCATCTCCTAAAATGCGCGGCGTAAAAACGTTATCAACAATCTGATCGGTAATGATGCTGGCTACAAATACCTCGCTGCCTAGTACCGGGTCATTCACACCTACTAAAAGGCTGACAACCAGCATGGCTAGCAAGTCACCAAAGGGTATCAGCACACATAAGCCAATGCCCAAGCCGAACACTAGCCAGAAAGGCACCTTAAGTAGAAAAAAGGTTGCCGCTAAAATCACGCTCATGATGGTTGCGATCGCCGCCTGACCAAAAAAGTAATTCTTAAACTGTGAGCTAAGGGCGGCGCTCACCTGCTGACCCAAATTGTTAGGTAGCCACTTAAATAGGCCCTGCCAAAAAGATTCTCCATACAGCACTAAGTACAGCGTAAACACTGCCGTTATAAAAACATCTAATAGCTTGTCGGCAAAGCCAAATATAAAACTAAATAGCTGACCCGGCAGCACCTTTAAATCTACGGGTAGCAAGCTAGCCAGATCAGCTGTCAGGTCTTTAACGTCGATGCTATCAGCCGCTTCTAGCTTGTTTATTTCCTTGTCAAGGACTTCGAGCTGCTCGCTACCGGAGGCTAGCCAGTTAGGCAGCTGAGTCGTGAGTTCTGTGATCTGATCGAGCAGGATAGGGCCAATTTTAACGGCGACTAAAGCAACGATGACCAGGGTTAAAAACACGATAATCAGGACGCCGACGCCTCGCGCTATGCCTTTGTTCTCCATCATACGAACCAGGTAGTTCAGTAAAAAAGACAGCAGCGTGGCGACGACAAGAATGCTCAGCAGCGACTGAAAGTACTGTATTCCTATGGTCAACAGCCAGATATTAAAAACGGTCAGCGGAATTGCCAGTTCCCACGCTAGCCACCGAGGTAGCTTAGTTATCCATTCAGCCATTTCAAAAACTTCCGAGAGATGAGCGATTGCCCTTGTATTACGCTCGCCGACAGGCTTGCCCGTCTATTATGAGCGGCTACTTCAAAAGCAGCCACTCTCAAAAGATTAAAATTCAGCGGCTTTCACCGGACGATTAGCTCAATTAAATTATCTACCATTACCTCCGAATCCATTGGTGCTACCGCCTGCCCGTGTAATAGCTTCTGTGTCAACACATAGCTGATCAGCGTCCCCGTAAAAATTCGAGCCGTTGCCTCCGAGTTGGGCTGATCAAGCTCAGGATGCGCCTCAAAATATTCACTTAACACACACCAAGCTCTTTTTGGCAAGGCCTCTACAAACAGCTGCGCCAAAGCCGGAAATCGTCCTGACTCGCCAATAATCAGCCTTAAGAAAGCAACGTAGTCTTCATCGACAGCCAGCATATCTAGGAGCTTTGTTGCAATCTGACGCAGTGCGATCGCTGGCGACTCTTCTAAGGGCAATGTGCCAAACACTTCTTGAAACTTTTCAGCAGTCACCCGCGTAATCAGCGCTGTAAACAACCCTTCCTTATCCTGAAAATGCTTGTAGATCGTAATTTTTGAGACACCCGCCGCTGCTGCAATGCGATCCATACTTGTGCCTTCGTAGCCTCGCCGCAAAAATACTTCAAGCGCACCCTGTAAAATCTGTTCTTTTTTCGCCTGTTCTTTTTTCGGCTGGTTAGGAGCAGAAACTACTGACGCTATGTTCATGGGAAAAGCCCTTTCAATATTCAACCTTAAAAAATGTTTCTAAGTTTTATCTTAATACTATACCGTATAGTATAGTTATTGCATTGTCCGTTAAACGAGTGTTTTACCATGGCTCAAGCGGTTCCACTCCCCCCAAACTTAGGGCCAAACTTAGGGCCAAACTCAGGGCCAGATTCGGGGTCAGGCTCTGGCCTAGCAGCCCCTCCCTCTGATAAGTCACCTAATAAATCGCCTGACAAGTCTTCTGGCAAAGCGGGCTCTAAAAAGAAGCTGCGCATCCTAATTCCGCTGGCCATTTTGCTGGTAGCTGCCGGGTTTGGCTTGCGCTACTGGCTGACTCAGCCCGACGATAGTGCGATCACGCTCAGTGGACGAATTGAAAGCTATGACAGTAACTTAGGGGCAAAAGTCGGCGGGCGGGTTGACTCGGTTGCGGTGCGGGAGGGCGATCAGGTTAAGGCCGGGCAGGTGGTTGCTCAGCTAGACGATCGGGAGCTAAAGGCCCAGCTAGCGGCTGCAAAAGCTAATGTAAATGCGGCCAAACAGCAGGTCACTCAAGCCGAACTACAGACGGAAGTAGTGGACAGCGAGGTGCAAGAAGCTCGGCTCAATTTAGAACAGTCTCAGGGAGACAGCACCGGGCGGGTGAATCAGAGTCAAGCTTCGGTAGCCGCCGCTCAAGCTCAGCTCGCTCAGGCCAGGGCCGAGGTACAACAAGCAAAGTCGGCTTTGGATTTGGCTCGGGCAGATCGCGATCGCTTCTCTACCCTTGTCAGCCGAGGCGCAATCTCTCAGCAGCAGTTCGATCAGGTGCAAAACCAGTTTGCCACCGCTCAAGCCACGCTCGCCGCTCGTCAGGCTGCCGTCGCTGCCGCCCAACAGCAGGTAAGTGCTGCCCAAGGAGCCCTTACTCAAGCGCAAACCAGCGGTCTCAACCCCGATATTCGCACCGCCCAAGTCACGCGCACTCAAAAGCAGTGATCGCAGTCACAGTCACAGCTCGCCGCCGCTCAAGCTCAGCTAAAGCAAGCTCAGGCCGCTCAGGCAGAAATTGCCGCTCGCATTGAGGATTTGAAAATTAAGAGCCCGATGGATGGCGTTGTGCTGACGCGCACCGTAGAACCCGGCGAGGTTATTTCTCCGGGGGCGACTGTTTTAACCGTGGTTAACCTGGGAGAGGTTTACCTGCGGGGCTACGTTCCCGAAGGGCAAATTGGCTCGGTTCGAGTGGGCCAAGCTGCTCAGGTATTTCTCGATTCTGCACCCGATCGCCCTCTAGCTGCCAAGGTTACGGCGATCGATACCGAAGCCTCCTTTACCCCCGAAAATATCTACTTTAAAGACGATCGCGTTACCCAAGTTTTTGGCCTGAAGCTCAGCATTGATAATTCTCAAGGCTACGCTAAACCGGGGATGCCAGCCGACGGTGATATTTTACTGCCAGAGCCTGATCAGACCGATAATCAGACAGGGAGGCAGACAAAATGACGGTATCTTCTGTTGCTCACAAGGCTGAGGGTAGAGCTGAGAGTAGGCTTAAGGAAAGGGCGGATGTGAGTGCAGACGACTGTGCTATTTCTATTCGGGGGCTGCGCAAAAGTTACGGCCCGCTCGAAGCGGTAAAAGGGATTGACTTCACGGTCAATCGGGGCGAGATCTTCGGCTTAATTGGCCCAGATGGGGCTGGAAAAACAACTACTTTTGGCATCTTAGCAGGGGTGATGGAGCCGACCTCTGGAGAGATCTCGGTGCTGGGAAAGCTGCCCCGAGAGGCCAGATTGAATTTGGGCTATGTGACGCAAAAGTTTTCGCTGTATGCTGACCTGAGCATTGCTGAAAATATGAGGTACAGCGCAGGGCTTAGGCAGGTGCCAGAGGATGTGTATGAAGCGCGATCGCAAAGACTTCTCCAGCGCGTCGATCTGCACCGTTTTGCCGATCGTCTGGCTGGCAAGCTCTCAGGCGGCATGAAGCAAAAGCTGGCGCTGTGCTGTGCGCTGGTGGCTCAGCCGCAGGTGCTGCTGCTAGATGAACCCACTACTGGCGTAGACCCGGTTTCGCGACGAGAGTTTTGGGATTTGCTGGCGGCGGTGGCCGCAGACGGGGTGACCGTGGTGGCCGCAACGCCTTACCTCGATGAGGCTGAGCGATGTAGTCGGATCGCGCTGATTTACGAAGGCGCGATTCAACAGATCGGGACGCTTTCTGAGCTAAGGGAGAGTTTGGGGCTAAGTCGAGTTGAGGTGCGAGCGTCCGACCTAACTGCCGCTGAAAGGGTTCTCAAGCAAAGCGCTCAGCAGGTTGTAGATATTCAGACCTTTGGCGATCGCCTAGACGTCATGGTCACCGATCCAACAAAAGGAGAACAGCAAATTCGTGACGTGCTCAGGCAAAACAATCTGTCGATTACTGACCTGCGGCTAGATGAAGCGACGCTAGAGAATGTGTTTGTCAATCGGCTACGGCAGCAGGGATCTGACCCGGCTTACATTGAGTTTCCGTCGTATCGCTCAGGCAAAGAAAAAGGCGGTTTGGCCATCTCTACCCAGAATCTTCAGAAGACTTTTGGAGATTTTCAAGCGGTAAAAGGGATTGACGTCACCGTGCGCTACGGCGAAATTTATGGACTGCTAGGCGCTAACGGGGCGGGTAAAACAACGACAATTAAAATGCTGTGTGGGCTGTTGCCTGCTAGCGGCGGAGATATTCAGCTAGTGGGGGAAACGAGCGATTTGAATCGGTCTGAGGTGCGATCGCGCATTGGCTACATGAGCCAAAAGTCTACCCTTTACGACGATCTCACGATTGTTCAAAATCTGGAATTTTACTGCGGCGTCTATGGGGTGCCTCGCAAGCTGCGCCGTGAAAAAATCGACTGGGTGCTAGAAACCTGCGGCCTGTCAGGACGAGAAAACACGCTGACGGGCTCTCTTCCCGGTGGCTGGAAACAGCGCGTTGCTTTTGGCGCTTCGGTGATGCACGAGCCAGATATTCTGTTTTTAGATGAGCCGACTTCTGGCGTGGATCCGCTAGCGAGAAGGCAGTTCTGGAAGCTGATTCGTGACTTTGCGCAAAAGGGCACTGCGATACTGGTGACTACGCACTATTTGGAAGAAGCTGAGAACTGCAACGATATGGCCTTTATGGTGGCAGGCGAGATTGTTGCTCAGGGTTCGCCTAGTGATATTAAAACCAGCCAGCCGGGTCAGCTAATTGAGCTGGTGTCCAGTCAAATTCAGGCGGCTTCTAATTTGCTAAAAGATAGGTTAGAGGACTGGCGGGTGTCTATTTTTGGCGATCGCCTCCACCTAGTGCTGGACAATCCAGACCAAGAGCTACCGCAGGTTCGGCAGTGGCTACAGGCTGAAAATATTGAGCTGCAATCGACTCGCCCGATTCCTTTTTCACTAGAGGATGCGTTTATTGGGATTGTACAAAGATCCGAGCAGCAGGCAAAAGGAACATGAAAAGAGTATTGTCGCAGTGTGTTAAAGAGCTAAATCAGTTTCGGCGCGATCGCCTCACCGTTGCCCTTGCCTTCTTCCTGCCGCTCGCTGTCCTACTCATTTACGGCTATGCCATCCGCCTGGAAGCCAAAAATATCCCGCTCAGCATTCAAGACTTTGACAACAGTGCGCTCAGCCGCACTTACGTAGAAAGGCTGTATGCTACTCAACAGTTTGAGCCCGCGCCCTTAATCAACAACAGCCCTACCGCCGCTATCGACCGAGGGCTGGCTAAGGCTGCGGTGATTATCCCACCCGACTTTGAAAAGTCGATTAAGTCAAAGCGACCGGTGACCGTGCAGGCACTGGTGGACGGTACAGATGTGAACAACGCTCGAATTATTCAGGCTAGCCTGCGAGCGACAACTCAGTTTTTTATGCGCAGCAGTGGCCTGGTGCCCGAGAGTGCAGCTTCGCCTGTCGATGCTCAGATTCGTCTCTGGTTTAATCCGGGTCGTCAGGAGTCTCTTTATATTGTGCCGGGCATTTTCGGCGTTGTTCTTTGGGTGTTTCCTTCGATGCTCTCGGGCATTGCGCTGGTGCGTGAAAAAGAGCAGGGAACGGTTGCTCAGGTATATGCTTCTGATTTGAGTTCAACCGAGTGGCTGCTAGGTAAGGAGCTGGCTTATTTGCTAGTGGGGCTAGGTGAAGCGCTGATTGTGGTGACGGTAGCGACGCTGCTGTTTGGGCTGCGCTTTCGGGGCGATCCAACAACGCTGCTGGTAGGAACAGTGGTTTATTTGGGGACGAGCGTGGCGTTTGGGCTGCTGGTGGGTGCCAGGGCCGGGAATCAAACGGCGGCTGTCCAGGGAACTGCGATCGCTGGTTTTCTAACGGCTTTGTTACTCTCTGGCTTCATCTATCGAATCGATAATATTCCTTTTCCGCTTTCGCTGCTCTCTAACATTGTGCCCGCCCGCTACTACATCGAAATTACTCGCGATGCGTTTGTCAGGGGTACAGGCTGGGCGGGGGTTTGGTATGCGCCGCTAGCAATTGGGGCCATTGGATCTTTGTTTTTCCGGATTGCGACCAAAGTACTGGCGCGGATGCAGTTCTCAGATTAATCTTCTCCTCACCACACACCTCATGCCTTTCCAGAATTCTCGCCTCTGGCCGCTCATTCTCAAAGAAATTCGCCAGATTCTTAAGAACAAACAAATCATCTTCCTGCTGCTGTTTCCGCCCACTGTACAGCTGCTGGTTTTTGGCCTTGCCCTTAATCCTGACGTGACCAAGCTCAGCCTGGGCGTTGTGGACTATAGCAACAGCCCCCACTCTCGGGAATTTGTCGGGACGCTGGTGGCTAACAACGTCTTTGAGATTACGTCCTTCCAGCCTAATGAGGCCGACTTAGGTCAGCAGGTGCGCACGGGCCAAATCTCGACCGGGCTGGTAATTCCGCCTGATTTTGACCGGCAGCTAGCGGTGGGTAAGTCGGTAGATGTGCAGGTGCTTATAGACGGGGTAGATGCGAACACCGCAGGCATTGCCAGCGGATATATAGGGCAGCTGATCAGTCGCTATGGGCAGAGTTTAGCCTCGCCCGATAGCGTGCGTCCTGTAGAGGCATCGGTCAATTTTTTGTACAATCCGGGTTTGCGCAGCAGCTGGTTCTTTGTGCCGGGTGTCATTGGCGTCGTGCTAACGTTGACGGGCTCCTTGGTGTCGTCTTCTACCGTTATTCGCGAAAAAGATGTTGGCACTTTGGAGCAGCTATTGATGACCCCGGCGGCGGGATGGGAGATTTTGACGGCTAAAATTGCGCCGCTGTTTGTGCTGCTGATGGGGGACGTGCTGCTGGCTTCTGCGATTGGTAGAGTTGTCTTTGGTCTGCCTTTTCGCGGCAACTATTTTCTGTTCCTAGCGCTCTCTGGCATCTATGTGTTTGTCTGTATTGGCATTGGCATTTTGCTGGCGACGGTCTCTCGCAATCAGCAGCAGGTGATTTTAACCTCGTTCTTTTTTAACGTGCCGCTGATTCAGCTTTCGGGTGCGATCGCCCCGATCGAAAGTATGCCACGCTTCTTCCGCGCCCTCTCCTTCTTCGATCCCCTCCGTCACTACGTCACCATCGCCCGCGCCCTCATTCTCAAAGGCGTTGGCTTGGGCGTAATCCTGCCCGAAGTCGCTGCCCTCACCGCTTTTGCCGTCCTGCTTTTAGGCATCAGCATCAGTCGTTTTCGCGCTCAGCTCAGCTAGCTTTTCAGCCTGCACAGTGGCTCTTGCTGTCTTGCATTCTTCTGCAAAAGCAACAAAAGCCATTTTCCACGGCTGTTCTTTAAGCCTTGAACGTTTCGGTAATTCGCTTCATCGCTTCATTCACATTCTCCCGACTGTTAAACGCCGAGATGCGAAAATAGCCCTCGCCCGCAGCCCCAAAGCCCGATCCTGGTGTACCCACAATATTACAGGCGTTCAGCAGCTTATCAAAAAAGTCCCAGCTCGTCAGCTTGTCCGGTGTCTTTACCCACACATAGGGCGCGTTTTTGCCGCCGTACACAGCGATGCCTGCCGCCGTTAGCTGCTCTCGAATAATTCTGGCATTCTCCATATAAAAGCCCACCAGCTCCTTAGCCTGCTGTTGCCCCGCCTCGGAGTACACCGCTTCAGCCGCCCGCTGCACCACATAAGAAACCCCGTTAAACTTAGTCGATTGGCGACGGTTCCACAGCTCCCAAATCTCTACGTCAGAGCCGTCTTTGGCTTTGCCTGTTAGCGACTTAGGCACAACCGTCAGCGCACAGCGGGTTCCCGTGAAGCCAGCATTTTTTGAAAAGGAGCGAAACTCAATGGCGCAGTCCCTAGCTCCCTCAATTTCGTAAATGGAGTGCGGAATCGAGTCGTCTGTAATGAATGACTCATAGGCCGCATCGAACAGAATAATCGAGCCGTTGGCCTTGGCATAATCCACCCAGGCCTTGAGCTGATCTTTTGTCATCGTTGCGCCTGTGGGATTGTTAGGCGAACATAGGTAGATGAGATCGACCTTCTCAGCCGGAATCTCAGCGACAAAGCTGTTGTCGGCGCTAATCGGCAAATAGGTGATGCCTTCATACTTACCGCTTTCATCGGCGTCGCCCGTGTGGCCTGCCATCACATTAGTATCCACATAGACCGGATAGACTGGATCGGTCACCGCGATGCTGTTGTCATTACCAAAAATGTCTAGAATGTTGCCACAGTCGCATTTGGAGCCGTCGGAGACAAATATTTCTGAGGCGTCAATGTCGCAGCCTCTGGCCTGGAAGTCATTTTTAGCGATCGCCTCCCTCAGCCAAAGATAACCTTGCTCAGGACCATAGCCTCTAAAGGAGGCGCGATCGCCCATCTCCTTCACCGCCGTAATCATCGCCGTCCGACAGGCCTCAGGCAGTGGCTCCGTCACATCTCCAATTCCTAGTTTAATCACTGGCGCATCCGGGTTTTGATCCGTATACGCCTTTACCCGGCGGCCAATTTCAGGAAACAGATAGCCCGCCTTGAGCTTGAGATAGTTGTCGTTAATCGTGGTCATAGGTCTTTTTGGTGTGTTAGCTGGTGGGTTAGCTGATGTGTTGGCTGGTGTACTGGTCGTAGGCGTACGTCGGTGAGCCGTTACAGAATCTTATCAGGCGTCCTGTGTAGATTATCCTAAAGCCATTGCCTGATCGTCTATCGATTTTGTCGATGCGACCTATCGTCGTTTTTTTGAGAGGTGGGCGGTGCCTACCCTACGTATCTGGCCTTCCGCATGGTCAACCCCCTTGTCCTCCTACCCGTGGGCTGAGCGCAGCCGAAGCCTAATTTACCTATGTCTCTCTCCACTCGCACCTGCTGGATTTTCGATATGGACGGCACCCTTACCGAAAGCCTTCACGACTTCCCTGCCATCAGCCGCGCCCTTGGCCTGCCGCCTAACGAACCCATTCTCGAAGCGCTAGATCGCCTCCCGCCTGACGAAGCTGCCAAATGCAACCAGCAGCTAGGCGAAATCGAGCGAGACATCGCTCATCAGGCCACGCCTCAGCCGGGCGCTTACGATCTTCTCGCCGCTCTGCAAAACCAGGGGAAGCACCTTGGCATCCTCACCCGCAATACCAAAGACATCGCCCGTGAAACCTTAGCCGTGTGCGGTCTCGCCGACTTCTTCCACCCCGACGACATTTTAGGCCGTAGCTGCTGTACGCCCAAACCTCAGCCCGATGGCATTCTAAAGCTACTATCGGCCTGGTCATCTGCCCCCACCGAAGCGGTCATGACCGGCGATCACAAGTTCGATTTATTAGCCGGTCGCAGCGCCAAAGCCGCCGCCGTATATCTCGACCCTCAAGGCGATTTCCTTTGGAAAGACTACGCCGACTACGCCATCACCAGCCTAGAAGCACTCCACCAGCTATCCCTAACGCCCTAACGCCCTGCTCCCGTGAGATTAGTCTCTTGAATAAATCGCAGTGCCACGTCAGGCGTCATGGGCTTAGCAAAATAAAAACCTTGAACGTTCCGGCATCCTAAGGCTCGCAGTCCGTCTAGCTGTGCCTTGGTTTCTACCCCTTCAGCGACAATCCCCAGCTTCAAACTTTCTGCTAAGTCGATAATCGTGCGGATAATCTCTGTGTTTTCGCCCGTCTCGCCAATGTTCTGTACAAAAGCGCGATCGATTTTGAGAATATCTATAGGCAAATGGTGTAAGCGGCTGAGCGAAGAATAGCCAATGCCAAAGTCGTCAATGCATATGCCTACGTTCAGTGCCTTGAGTTCTTGGAGCACCTCTGAGGCCTCTTCCGAGCTGTGCATAATGGCGGTCTCAGTAATTTCTAGCCTGAGACGTTCAGCCGGAAAGCCGGTTTCATTCAGGATATTTTTTACCTGATTAGCCAGGTCGTCTTGAGTGAGCTGTCGGGCCGAGAGATTGACGTTAAGCATGATGATGCTATCGGCGGGCAGCTGCTTTTGCCATCTGCCCACTTCCTCGCAGGCTTCTTTTAGTACCCATTGGCCAATCATCGTAATTACGCCCGTTTCTTCCATGACCGGAATAAACTCGCCAGGTGAGATAGATCCATGCTGAGGATGATGCCAGCGAATCAGCGCTTCGACCGCAATCACTTTATGACGGATGATGTCCATCACTGGCTGGTAGCGAAGCTTTAACTCTTGGCGCTCTACAGCGAACTGGGCTTGAGTGGCCATTTGCCACAGCGCCACGGCCCGCTGATGCATGCTCTGATCGAACACGGTATGGCAGGCACCGCCCTGAGCCTTGGCTCGGTAAAGTGCAGTATCGGCGTTGCGGAGCAAATCACTCGATTTTTCATAGCCTACGCTGCTGCATACGACGCCAATGCTGATGCTGGCAAATACTTCAAAGGTGCCTAGCTTAAAGGGCATTTTCAGGCTGGTGTGGACGCGATCGCACACCGCCAGCACCTCATCCAAGCTATCAATTCCCTCTAGCAAAATCGCAAATTCATCGCCCCCTAGTCGTGCCAGGGTATCGCAGCGTCGAATGCAGGACTCCAGTCGCCCTGCCAGCGCAGTTAGCAGCTGATCGCCAATAGTATGGCCCAAGCTATCATTGGTGACTTTGAACCTGTCAAGGTCTAGAAACATCACCGCGCACTGGTTGCTAGCGTTTCGCTCTAGGCGAATCACGCACTGCTCTAGTCGATTGACGAATAAAGCGCGGTTGGCAAGCCCTGTCAGCTGATCATAAAAAGCCTGATGCCGGAGCTGAGCCTCCATCCACTTTTGCTCAGTGAGGTTGATGACCTGAATCAAAAAGCAGATAGGCCGCTGCTGACCATCGCGCACCATCGTCACGGTCAAGGCGACATGCAGCTGTTTTTCATCCTTGCTCCAGTGGCGCGTTTCTATTTGAAAATGCTGCCGATCGCCTTTCAGTAGCTGATTGCTTAAATATTTCAGCAGCGGCACATCTTCCGGATGTGTGAGATCTGCGAATGAGCGCGCAATCAGCTCGCCCTCGGTGTAGCCCACTGCCTCACAAAAGCTTTGGTTGGCGCTCAAGAAGCCACCGCTCAAGTCCAAAATGGTCATTCCAATCGGCGAGAGCTGAAAGATTTGTCTGAGCGTTTTTGTGTTGAGTGAATCCTGTTTACCTGCGGTTGGCTTTGAGTGGGATGAGGTGTAAGGTAAAGGTGATCTTGCCGTTGTAGAGGTACCAGCGGGCGGAGCAAGGTCATTTTCTGACCAGGAACTTGCCACGCTAGGGTTGGTATTCATATAGTTGCTTATGTGCTTTGCTGAAGCTCATGCGTCCGTACGCTGGCTATCAGAGAATGCCCGAAGCGGCTTTCACATTCTCTTACGTTGATGAATTCAAGCTTAATTCTGACGAACTTAGTCTCGCTTTATAGAGGCTGATCTTGGCTATCAGCTCTCACGCGTAACGGTGATGACGGTTTCAGTCACCTGCTCAAAGGTATCGTCGTGACTGATCACAAATAGCTGATTGAATGATTTAATGCGGGCGATCGCCTCTGCTAGCCCAGCTCTTCTAGGCCTGTCCATATTCGTCGTCGGCTCATCAAAAAAGGCAATGTCAATATCTGCTAGCACCTTCAGCAGCGCGAGTCGAACGGCCAGAGCTGCGCACATTTGCTCGCCGCCCGATAAGTTGATAAACCGGCGGGCATGAGCCCCTTCCTGGACGGTAATTTCATAGTCAGCGCTCCAAGTTAGGGCCACATTTTGACGACCCAACAGCTCCCGAAATAGCCGGTCTGCCTCTCTAGAAATGTTGTGTACATAGCGCTCGGTGATGCGCGGCCCTGCCTCTTTGTACACTTTGCGGGCATAGCTCACGAATCGTTTGAGGCGATCGCGCTGCTTCAAGTCCACCTGAGCCTCGTCACGCTTCTGCGCCGTTGACTTAAGCTCATCAATGCGAAGCGTCAGATCAGCAAATCTTTGGCGCTGCTGAGGCAGGCTTCCTCTAAGGCGGTCAGCCTGAGAATTCACTTCGCTAAACTGCCGGTCTAGCGTCGTGAAAGCTTCTGGATCAAACGAAGCGGTTAAGCTATCTAGCTGATCTTCCAGTTTTGCTTTTTTTGCTTGAAGCTTAGCAAGCGTGGTAGCCAAAGTCTGTGCTTCTGCGGCGATCGCTTCGAGCTGCCCAGCCGCCTGCTGATTTTGCAGGTACTGTAAATAGCCTGGCTGATGAGCTTGCTTTGCCTGCTGCTGCGCTTGCAGCTGATCGTCTAGCGGTTCAAAGGCTTTGAGTTGGGCTGCGATCGCCGCCATCTGATCCGTATTTTCTACCTGCGATGCTATCAGTGCCTCATACTGCGTCGCCGCCGCCGCCCGCTGCTGAATCGCTTTTTTGAGCAGCTGTTGTCTCCCCTTTGGATTGTCTAGCTGCTGAATTTGAGCCTCTATCTGCGTCAGCGCCTGAGTTGTTTTAGTTTCCAAATAAAGCTGCTTTTCCAGGGCGATTAAGCTATCTTGTACCGCTTGCTTTTGCTGAGTGAGCTGTTCCCGCTTGGCCTGTTGCGAGCCTATGCCCATAAGTTCTGCCTTTTGGGCGTAGGCTCTTTGCAGCTGGTTTTGCAGCTCTCTTTGCTGCTGCTTAAGCCTTTGCCTATCGATCTGCTCACTCAGGTCAGTCAGAATGCTGTTGAGCCCACGCAAAGTTTCTTTCGAGAGAATTCCGCCCTGGAACAAAGCGGCTTTGATAGAAGCAACTGCTTCGGCGTTAAATCCATTAATCTGGTCACCAAACTGACTCACCCAGCTATCCAACTGCGTCAGGGTCGCCGCGATCTGCTGCCGATAGTCATTCTGCTGTGACTGCCCCTTTTCTACTAACTCTCTTAGCTCAACCTCAAACTGTTGAGCGGCTGCCATCCGACTGAGCTGTGCTTGAGTGCGATTTTGCTGCTCTTCCCACTGTGGAATTTGCTCAGTGTCTTTTTGCAGTGCCTCTAGCCGCTTGAGTTCAGCCTCTGCGTGATCGATTTCTTGTACAAGGTTTTTGAGCTGCGCCGTTAGATTCTGCTGCTGAAATCGAATATTTGCAAAAGCCTGCACCTGCTGCTGAAGCGTCTTCTGTTCTAATTCCAGTCGAGTCTGAGTAACTACATCCGCATCCAGTTCTATCAGCTCCTTTTCAGCCGTTTTAAACTGTTCTAGTTTAGCCTCTAGTCTGGCGCGATCGCCCTGGCTTTTCACTAACATTTGTTGCTGCTGTTGTTCCTGTCGCAAAAGCTGCTGCCGCTGCTGACTTTGTTCATTTAGCCCCTTAATCTGTGCTTCTGCTGCTAAGAACTGCTCGTATGCTTGCTTTTGGGTTTCGCAGATATCTGTTGCTTTTTGCGCGATCGCCAGTGCGCCTGCTACTCGCTGCTGCCCCTGCTGCTGCGTTTCTGCTTGGCTACTGAGCTTTTGCTGCTGTGCTAGCGCTTCCTGCACTTTTTCAGCCTGCTCTTTCAACGCTTGCCGCTGCTCGGTCAGCTTTTGGCTGCGTTTCTCTAGCTCAATCAGATAGCCCTCGCCCTGTTTAATCTCCGCTTCTAGCTGCTGATAGCTAGCTTGCAGCGCATCCCAGTTCTGAAGCGATTCTTCATACTGTTCAATCAGGTCTTTCAGCCGCTGCGACTGAGCCTCGCTGTATTTTCTCAGACTGTTGCTTTGCCTATAGGCTTCTCGATACTCTTCTACTTTAAGCACCGTGTCAAAAATAGGCTTCCGCTTTTCGGTAGGCAGCAAAAAATCAACGGTATAAGTGCCTTGAGGCACGCCGATGGTGTTAGCAAAAAGCTGTGAGAGGTCAGTGCCGGGAGAAACGCCAAGGTGCTGTCTTAGCCAGGGTAATACTTCGTCTTTAGTGCGGGTGTAGGGCAGTCGCTCATTGAGCTGCGGGTCAAAAATTAAATATCCCTGCGAAGTCGAGCGCTGTACTTCGTAGGTGCGACTGTCACGGCTAGAAATAAAGGCGACCCTGGCCTGGGCGCTGCTAGCTCCATTGCGAATCAGGTCTTCCTTTTTGTAGCTACCCTGATAGTTGAATAAAACCCAGGCGATCGCCTCCAAAATACTGGTCTTCCCAGCGCCATTCTCACCGCAAATCGCATTGGTTCCTGGCTGAAACTCAAACTGCCGATCCTTGTGAGTTTTAAAATTGTTTAGCGTGACCGAAAGAATCTGCATTCTATTTGCACTAACTAGCTACTTTTCAAATCATACAGGCGTACTACGCCACAAAACGGCTATAGCCACTTTTGACTATGGCCGTTTCGCTGGAGCCAGAGCAGTCATTGAATATTTAAATTCAATGCAGAAGAAGTCCGCTCTGTTTATTTAATCTCGACTCCCAACGGCAGCTGGCTGTAGTTCCGATAAGGCAGGCGCTATCGGCACCGGCATACCTTTAGGCTGAAGCCACCAAACCTCTACCATCTCGTCAGGGTTGTGCGGCGACGGCATTTTACCGGCTGGCACCATCGCATAGTCATTGCTATTAGGCACTGATGAAATCGGCGGCATGGCTGATTCGACAGACGCAGCAGGCTTTTTGACGGGCTTTTTGGGTGCTTGTATGCGTCTTTGCCATAGCCCAGGAGCCGCTGTTATGTCCTCTTCAGTACTGCCGCCTGTACCCCGCCTTGCTGGACTGCTGCCTACGGGCAAAGGGCTTTGCATTTCAGTTGTTGTCGGTAGCTGCGGCGCAGGTGGAAACACCAGCCGACTCAAAAAGTGAGCAGCCATACCGGCTATTAGCGCCAGCGGAATCAGCATACTGGTACGAAACCGCAGGCGATTTTGAGACTTGCGACTGGCCGCAATGTAGTCCTGGGCCAAATCTGACAGCTCATCTCTGTGCAACTGCACAAAGGCCAACGTCTCCTGTAGCTGAGTGCCGCCCAAAAGGTACTCACTGCCAGTGGGGCGGCTTCGCTGCGACCATTCTTGAGCACTGCTTTCTAGCTTGCGCTGTACGCGCAGGACGCCACGAGACTCGGCTAGCCAGGTGCGCAGCAAGTCCCACTCGTTTACCAGAGACTTATGCACAATCTCAACGGTGACAGGAGAGCCCACAACTGGCCGGGCAACATTAGAAACATTGTTCAAAAACCAGGTAGACAAAGGCGATAATTCGTCTCGCTGAGTTTGCCAAACAGCGGCGGGGATTTCGACGCCCTGTGCTTCCTCAGGGCAGCAGCAGCTAGAAGAAATGGCAGCCTGAGAGACCACCACTAACCGCCCAGCCGCTAGCTTATCCAGCGTGCAGTCAATCAGCTCTGGCGGAAACTTTTCGTTAATTAGCTCGCTTCTAAAGGCTCTTCTGCGGTCATCTTCTCGGCCCTCACCCAGCTCACATAGCCCCAAGAAAATTCGCCGTGCGGCCAGCTTCATTTCATCGTCAAGGCTGCTGTACACCGACGTTGCCTGATGCTTAATCACATTTCTGACGCTGCCGAGGTCTGTGTATGCCTCTAGCGTGAGCTTAGGCCGGGTGCCGCCGCTCTCCCCAGAATCTCGCCTACGCCATAGCTCCAATAGCGTCTGCTGAATCAACGGCAGTTCGCCGGGGGCACCTGTTGTGTCTAAAGTTAAAAAGTGGAGAAGCTGAGGATCTATCTCAATATCCATTTTTTCGGCGGGCTTGGTAATTACCTCTTTGATTTGCTCAAAGCTCATCGGCGACATCACAACGGTGTGGCGCTCTACCAGCGTTTTAAAAGCTTCATAAGGAATCAGCCCATCCATGGCATCCGCTCGTAGGCCAATCACGATGCCCAAGGGCGTACTGGGATCTTTAAGTGCTTCTATCAGGCACCGAATAAAGAGCTGCCGTTCAGCTATGACCGCACTGTCAGTGGTCGTCGTAAATAGCTCTTCGAATTGGTCGATTACTAGCCACAGCTTAGACGTACTTGGAATAGAAGTTTGTCCAGGCTTAAGCAGGCTAGCCCTGACCAACTGAGATAGTCCGCTGCCCTCACTTTCGATCAGGAACTTTTCCGCCTGATGCATTTGCCCGGCCCGCTGAATATCGTCTGTATTCGCCGAGATAAAGGCGGCTGCCAAGCTCTTAATCGGATGATCGGTAGGGGTAATGAGCTTAAGGTTCCACTGCTGGCTGCCCTTGATGCGATCGCCCTTACGCAGGTGATGCATCAGCCCCGCCCGCAGTAACGACGTTTTACCGCTGCTCGATGCGCCTACCAGCGCACAAAAGTCACTTTCTCTGACTGTTTTGAGCAGCTCATCGGTTAGCTTTTCGCGACCAAAAAAGTAGTCAGCGTGGGCTTCGTCAAAGGGAGAGAGCCCGCGATAAGGACAGAACCCAAACGTCAGCTTCTTAATGCGGGCCAGGGTGCTGATCGGCGTTTTTGAAATAGCTGCCTGGAGCCCACTGACGCGAGTAAGCACAATCTCGCTGCCAGAGCTTTCAAACAAAGGCTGTTGAATTTCACCGCGTAGCTGCTGACTAACGTGCTCAGTTAATCCGTAGCTACTCACCTTGCCGCCTGTCTGCCGGTGAGGATCCAGTCCAGACAGCAGCGCCTGGGTAAAAACGCTGTGTTTCCCTTCGATAGATTCATAAGCCGATTCATATTCTCTAGAAGCTGCCATAAACAGGCGGTCTATGCCAGAGCGAGCGCCAGGGTCTGCCTCGGTGAATGAGAGGAGTTCGCCGCTGTGACAGCAGTCTAAAATGACGACTATCTGACGGACTGGGCTCTGCTGAAGCAGCCGCCGGAGCCAGTTGAGCGGGATGCCAAAGTTGCCTTTGATTGGATCTGTGTCGCTAGTCGCTAAGTAGCCTTCCTGTACGCCTGCTTCACGCTGCAATCCATGACCCGAAAAATAAAACAGGGCAGTGGTCGGTATGTTTTTGCCCTTGGGCTTAAACAGCTGAACGAGCGAGTCCTCCAGCTGCTGAGTGGTGACCTGGCTGCGGCTGCCCACGCTAGGACGGCCTTTTTTAATCACTTCCGGTAGCCGATGCACCCTGAACTCGCCCTGAGTTTGCAGGCGAGCGGCAACGGCCTCCGCATCCGCTGCTGGCGCATTGAGCCCCGGCAGTGACTGGTATTGGTTAATGCCGACAATTAGTGCATCCCGTGACATGAATAAAACACCCTTATGCAAAAGTAGCGCGATGGCAGATTCATTTGCTCCCATAGAAATCATCTGAAAAGTGATTCCAATCAATTAAAATAAATTGATTAAACAAGCACTCTTACAGTCGCTTCCCTAGCTGAAGATAGACAACTTTTTTGATAAACAACCAGGGGTGAATACCCTGCCCTAGCCATAGCAATAAAGGTTGATTTTTAAGTTGTTACAGCGTATTTGCAGAAAAATACTGACGAAGTTTAGCTAACAACAATTAGTTTTGATGGATGCCGCTATTAAACTCGCTGTAAATACCTAGAGTCGGTAATTTCTGCGAGGATTCTACGCTATCATATAGGTAATTTCAGCGTTTGAAGTTTTGCAGCACTAGAAAAGCTTGTGCTCAACTAAGCAAAATGACTGATTTCAGTTTTGCCGAAAAGTTCGGTATGCAAAGTTGATATGAGGTAAAAAATACATTTTCTCGTTTAGGTTTAAGCTCCCGATCCAACAAGTTTCCTTGTTGAATATTTCCCTGATTCAACAAGTTTCCTTGTTGAATATTTCTCGAATGTTCCTAATAGATAATCTGTGAAATATCAAGGTCTCAAAATGAATTTTCCAATATGATCGCCCTTCTCCATAGCGGTTTGGGCGGCGCGTACCTGATCGAGTGAAAATGTGTTGGCAATGGGCATCTGGTAGGTGCCATCAGCTACATTTTCTAAGATATGTGCATAGGCTTCGGTCTCTGCGGCGGTGCCTGCAATGAAGTTGAGCAGCCAGCCGCGAATGGCAGCATCTTTGCGGATGAGCGGTGAGACGTCTACGATGCCGGGAGTACCCAAAAGACCATAAATCCATAGGCTGCCACCCTTTGCCAGCAGGCGAATTTCATGGTGGAGAAAGTCTCCAGCTGCGATTGAATCAAAGATCACATCCACGCCTCTGACATCCACGCCTTTACGTTTTCCCTCGGCCTGAGCAATCTGTTTAACGGTTTTCCACCAGGGCTGAGCCGGATCGCTGGTGACGACGATGTGGTCGTACTGGGCCGCTGACAGGTTTTGCAAGGCTTCGACTTTTGATGGGCTGGTGGTAGCGCCGATGGTGATGCCGCCGCGCTGTTTAACGATTTGGCTGGCTGCGATCGCCACACTACTACTCGCCGCTGGCAGCAGCACAATCTGGCCTGGCTGCACGTTTTGCCGCCATACCAAAGCTCCCCATGCCGTTAAAAAAGGCAGCCAAAGCGCCCCAATCAGCGCGTCGTCAATGCCGTCAGGCACTGGAATAGTGTCGGCTGCAAGTGCGACAAACTGCGAGCGATAGGTACCCACACCCGCAGGTGCGCCAAGGCTGAGAATTACGCGCTGACCGACATGGCGATCGCCAACCGCATCTCCCACTTCCACGATTACCCCGCCGCCCTCGATCCCCGGCGTAAACGGCGGCTCTCCCGAACTCAGACGATATTCGCCTCGTCTGGCCATCAGGTCTGCCTGGTTCATGCCAATGCTAGTGAGGTTGATAACGACTTCATTCGAGCTGGGATGAAGGCTGGCAACCGTTTGCACCTGAAGATTCTCGATGCCCCCAAAGGCTGTGACAACAACTTGCTTCATAAGGTCTTCTGGTTTTTGTGTGTAAACGCTGAACCTTGACAATCGCCTGTTTAAGGGGCTCTCACCCTGGGAAAACAAATGATACAGACAGGGCTCATAGATCCGCTGTTATTAATGTCTACCTTCTAGGGGATTAAGCGCGCAGTGAAAACGATGTGGACGAGCGATGACGAGCTAAATATTAATCCGCCCTGCTGGGAGAGCGCATTGTTTTTTTTAGACACCTTCACCTACCTGGACTCTGAGTTTGGCATCGTTGACTTAGTGGCAACAGGAATGTTTGACTTATCTCATCTAGAAACCCTTGAGGAGCTAGATCTCCAGAAAGCGCTGAGGGCCATTCGCCAGAAATCTTCGTTTGCTAAGTCCATTGTCAAATGGATTGCAGAAAACGAAGACCTGCTAGATGATTATCCTAAGCATTTGCGTCGCGACTGAAGCGGTTCTGATTTTGGCTCTGCTGATTGAGCTGGCTAATTTGACTGGCTAATTTTAGGAAGCTTCAAAGCGCTATGGTTAAGCCTGCTGCTCAAGATCGCCAGATTTGTCTCCTGCAATATCAAATTCAGCAGCGTTTAGCTCATCTCAGGCCTGAGCGTTTTGAAGTGAGAGCAAGCGATTTATTAATAGACGAGGGCGGGGCTGAATTCCGGCCTGCGCTTTCTGTATTTGAGTCCATTGAGCCGGACTCTGAGCCTGCTGTTCGCTGGGTGATCAACATCACAGATAGCTGCGTACCTGACGATCGGCTGCTCGACCAGCAGCGTCATTTATGTGCGCGTTTGGTGATCGCCGACTACTGGCTACTAACGGCCCTCTCAATCAGCACCAAGAACCTGATAACGCTTCTTACCAGCAACACCAGCTATGGCACGTCGGCGAACAGGCCAGTCCGACCTCTATTCCTGGCATTGCCCTACGCCTGCAAGAGCTAATGCCACTTTATTTTTTAACCCCCACTCTCAAAGGGCAGCGAGCCTATGCAACGAGCGCCTTACCGCTTCAGGTTTGTTGAACGCCCAGTCGTTTTTTGGTCATCTTCTAGTCATTTTCTAGTCGTTTTCAATCCGTAGCCTGACCGAATCGCCATGCGAAGGCAGTCCTTCAGATCGAGTCAGCACGTCGATATCTTCAGCTACATCACGCAGCGCGGCCTGAGTGTACTGCACTAAGCTGGTGTGCTTCATGAAGGTTTCGGTGCTCAAGGGGGAAGCGTAGCGAGCAGCGCCAGAGGTTGGCAGCGTATGGTTTGGCCCAGCTATGTAGTCGCCCACGGCTTCGGGCGTGTCATGGCCTAAGAAAATTGCGCCTGCCTGATGGATACTAGGCAGCAGCTCCCACGGTTCTTCTACTTCTAGCTCTAAATGTTCAGGGGCAAATAGGTCAGATAGCTCAGCGGCAGTGGCTAAGTCTTTGACCACAACGATCAGGCCGTAGTGGGCGATCGCCTTTTCAGTCAGGGTCTGCCGAGAGTGCTGCAAAAGCTGACGAGCCACTTCATCAGCGACAGCTTGAGCGAGGGCCTTGTCAGTCGTGATTAAAATGGCGGCTGCCAGCGGGTCGTGCTCTGCTTGAGCCAGCAGATCAGTGGCTACATACACCGGGTTGGCGCTGTGGTCGGCGATAATTAGCACTTCGGAAGGGCCTGCGAGGGAGTCGATGCCGACGGTGCCGTACACCTGTTTTTTAGCCAGAGTGACGTATATATTACCAGGGCCGGTAATCACGTCTACATTTGGAACCGTTTGGGTACCGTAGGCTAGGGCCGCGATCGCCTGCGCTCCGCCCACCTGATAAATCTCTTGCACCCCCGACTCTTGAGCAGCGACCAAAACGGCTGGGCTGATGTAGCCAGCTTCTCCAATCGGCGTAACCATCACCACTCGCGGCACGCCCGCCACGCGAGCGGGAATGGCGTTCATCATCACTGTGCTGGGATAGCTCGCTCGCCCGCCAGGGACATAAATCCCGGCTTTGGCCACGGGAGAGTAGCGTTTGCCTAGCACCACGCCATTCTCTTCAAAGGTGACCCAGCTTTGAGGCAGTCTCTGGCGATGAAATTTTTCAATATTTTGGCAGGCTTTTTTAATCGCCTTAAGTAAGCCCTGAGAAATCTGCTGGTAGGCCGCATCTAGCTGCGCCCCGTCCACCTTGAGCGTGCTGGCCGTGAGCTGCTGCTGGTCAAACTTTTCGGTGTAGTAGAGCAGTGCCTGGTCGCCCTGTAGCCGCACTGCCTCAACAATCTCGCGAACGGTGGCTTCTTTGTCAGTGACCTGTTCGTCGTGAGTGCGATCGCAAATGCGTTTAAGCTCTGCTCTAGCATCACTGAGCTGATGGATTATTCGCAGCATGTGGAGAAGGCGTATGCAATATTCATTCAGCTTAGCGTGGAATTCTAACGGGGGTCTGACCTTGGCCCAGGATATGTATTCCGAATTGAGCTGGGTCTAATTAAGTTAGATCCAAGTGGGCTGAAATCCAGTGGGGTGGGGCCTAGAAAAGTAATTATGTCATATTCTAAGATTCGATGCTACAATCGGTAATCCAAGATGGTAGTCTTACCTATACTGAATAATTGATAAGGGCAAGCTGTGGCAAATACTAAATCTGCGATGAAACGAATCCGAGTTGCAGAGCGGAACCGCTTGCGTAACAAGGCATATAAATCGGCTGTAAAGACGCTGACGAAGCGATACCAAGAAGCTGTTGCAACCCACGAGGCTAATCCCTCTGAGGAAAGCAGCAAGCTCGTGCAAGAAAAAATGTCGGCGGCTTACAGCAAAATTGATAAGGCTGTCAAGCGAGGCGTGATCCACCGCAACGCGGGCGCTCGCAAAAAATCTAGGTTGGCAAACGCTATTAAAGAGAAAGCCGAGAAGAAGGTAGAAGCGGCTACCAGTGCGTAGCGGTAACGTAAATAGACAGGTCTAACGAATGCGCTTAGTGGATACCCACGTCCATATCAATTTCGATTCTTTTGACGTTGACAGAGATGAGGTAGCCGATGCTTGGCGGCAGGCAGGCGTAGCTCGCTTGGTACATTCGTGCGTTGAGCCTGGTGAGTTTAAAAAGATTCAGGCGATCGCTCAGCGCTACCCAGAAGTTTCTATGGCAGTGGGGCTCCACCCTTTGGACATGGACAAGTGGACGAAAGACACCGCTGAGGAAATTGCGGCGCTGGCGGCCTCTGAGCCGAAAGTTGTGGCGATTGGCGAAATGGGTCTTGACTTTTTCAAAGCAGACAATAAGGAAGTCCAAAAAGAGGCCTTTATAGCGCAGCTCAAGATTGCCCAGTCTTTAGGTTTGCCGGTGATTATTCACTGTCGGGATGCGGCTGAAGAAATGGCGACGCTGCTAGGGACTTTCTTTGCACAGCAAGGCTCCGTCGCGGGTGTGATGCACTGCTGGACGGGAAATCCAGAGGAAACTCAGCGGTTTCTCGATCTAGGCTTTTTTATTAGCTTCAGCGGCATTGTTACCTTTAAGAGTGCTACTCAGGTAAAAGCGTCAGCTCAAATGGTGCCGAGCGATCGCATCCTGGTTGAAACCGACTGCCCCTTCCTATCCCCCGTCCCCAAGCGCAAGGAGAAACGCAACCAGCCCGCCTTTGTCCGATATGTGGCTGAGCATGTGGCTGAGCTTAGAGACGTCCCCCTTTCTACGCTGGCGATGCAGACAACCCAAAACGCACAGAAGCTATTTCGGTTGCCCGCCGATCTGGTCTCTCCAGAACAGCTATCGTAAAAAAGTTGGGACAAAACGCTGATGAATGGCTACTTTCAACCAGAAAAGCTGACATAGCCAAGTCACTACCTTGACAAGCTGATAGTTTTAAGATCCAAATTTAGTCTATGATAGATAAGCTAAAAAATGTTGTTCTATACTTTCTGACCTGATTTTCAAATGCATCTCGCTCATGCGTGACGTTCTTATGCTCTTGTGGTAAGGTTTCTGTCTACTTTTGTTCGGCGTCGCAGGTACTTCCTAAGGCAGCTTAAGCTTCTATATTCGGTCACTTATCTACGGCGATTGCTTTTGAATTCTCCTGATTTTCCAGATCAAATGCGAGTGAGTTTAAAATTGTTAACATTTTTATTTTTGAGGCGATCACCTCCATAGCAGCTCTCTCAAATAAGCAGCTCCCTAAGCAAGCTGCTTAAAACCTCAGCAAACCCCTCCCAGTAAATTTCAGCGTAGCTCCAGATGATCCAAACACACCTCAATCCTACTTTTAGAGTGGTGTCTTACGGTCTTAAAATTCATTGTCTCTCGCTCCTGAACTTCTTTCACCTACAAATTCTTTGAGCTTAAAAAAACTTTGCCTAAGGCTTCCGATGAACTCCTGGCATTTGGTGATCCCCCCGCCAGATTGATTGCCAGGTTAACTGCCAGATTCATAGGCAGCCAGAATTGATAAATAGCCACAGCGATTCTCCAAACACCAGGCTCTGCCAACGATAAAGGGGGCATCCGAATACCTATGTAATTTAATCTTCTGCCTGCATCCACGATTTGCACCTTGATGCCTACGCGCTTTTAGCTTAGGCCTTACTTTTCCATAAAACCCCTGCTGTCTAAACGTTTGCCCTGCTCGGCGCGACTTTGAGGAAACGAATGACTGACTCTACCCTTGCCACTATCGACCCTGCTGAAACGTCTGCCCTGAACACAGCTCAAGCGACTGACGCGCCTGCTGTTAACCAGGCTCCCCCAGTCCATCTGCTGCCCGACCTCGTTGAGATTCAGCGGGCTAGCTTCCGCTGGTTTTTGTCAGAAGGCCTGGTTGAGGAGCTAGAGAGCTTCTCGCCCATTACTGACTACACTGGCAAGCTGGAGCTGCACTTTTTGGGTAGAGACTATCGTCTCAAGGCACCTAAGTACATGGTCGACGAGGCCAAGCGACGCGACAGTACTTACTCAGTACAAATGTACGTCCCCACCCGCCTGATTAACAAGGAAACCGGCGAAATTAAAGAGCAGGAAGTCTTTATCGGCGACCTGCCGTTGATGACCGATCGCGGTACTTTTATTATCAATGGCGCTGAGCGCGTGATTGTAAACCAGATTGTTCGCAGTCCTGGCGTGTACTACAAGGCCGAGACCGATAAGCACGGTCGTCGTACTTACACAGCTAACCTCATCCCCAACCGAGGTGCATGGCTGAAGTTTGAGACTGATAAGAACGACCTTGTTTGGGTTCGAATTGACAAAACCCGCAAGCTTTCTGCTCAGGTGCTGCTCAAAGCGCTAGGCCTCAGCGATAGCGAAATTTTCGACTCCCTGCGTCACCCCGAGTATTTTCAAAAGACCATTGAGAAAGAGGGCCAATTCAGCGAAGAAGAAGCTCTGCTAGAGCTGTACCGCAAGCTGCGTCCTGGTGAGCCGCCTACCGTTAACGGCGGTCAGCAGCTGCTAGACTCTCGCTTCTTCGACCCCAAGCGCTACGACTTAGGCAAAGTAGGTCGTCATAAGCTCAACCGCAAGCTGCGCCTCAATATTCCTGAGGCCACACGGGTACTTACGCCTCAAGACATCGTGGCCGCGATCGACTACCTGATTAACCTAGAATTTGACATCGGTAGCCCTGACGATATTGACCACCTAGGCAATCGCCGGGTGCGCTCAGTCGGCGAGCTACTGCAAAATCAGGTGCGCGTAGGGCTGAACCGACTAGAGCGGATTATTCGTGAGCGAATGACCGTATCTGATGCGGATTCCCTGACGCCTGCATCTTTGGTGAACCCTAAGCCCTTGGTCGCAGCGATTAAAGAGTTCTTTGGCTCCAGCCAGCTGTCTCAGTTTATGGATCAAACCAACCCGCTAGCGGAGCTGACTCACAAGCGCCGGATTAGTGCGCTTGGGCCGGGCGGACTCACGCGTGAGCGAGCAGGCTTTGCGGTGCGTGACATTCACCCTTCTCACCACGGTCGTATTTGCCCTATTGAGACGCCTGAAGGCCCGAACGCAGGCTTGATTGGCTCGCTGGCAACCCATGCCCGCGTGAATGACTTTGGCTTTATTGAAACGCCGTTTTTTCCAGTGGTTAACGGTCAAATCATTAAAGACAACCCAGCGGTATATATGACTGCTGACGAAGAAGATGATTTGCGGGTTGCCCCTGGCGACGTGCCGATTGACTCTAATAACAACATCCTGGGTGAGACGGTGCCGGTGCGCTACCGTCAAGACTTTACGGTGACGACGCCTAAAGAGGTGGACTACGTAGCCGTTTCGCCAGTGCAAATTATCTCTGTGGCCACCTCGCTGATTCCTTTCCTGGAACACGACGACGCCAACCGCGCCCTGATGGGGTCGAACATGCAGCGTCAGGCAGTGCCTCTGCTACGGCCTGAGCGGGCGCTGGTTGGTACTGGGCTAGAGGCACAGGCCGCTCGTGACTCCGGTATGGTTATCATCAGCCGAACTGACGGCGTGGTGAGCTACCTAGATGCCAACTGGATTAAGGTGCGCGATCCTGAAGGCAATACGCATACCTACGAGCTGCAAAAGTATCAGCGATCCAATCAGGACACCTGCCTCAACCAGCGACCTTTGATCCACGAAGGAGACAAAGTAGTGGCCGGTCAGGTAATGGCGGATGGTTCTGCAACTGAGGGGGGTGAAATCGCCCTGGGACAGAACGTGCTGATTACCTACATGCCTTGGGAGGGCTACAACTACGAGGATGCTATCCTGCTCAGCGAGCGGCTGGTGTATGAGGATGTTTATACCTCTATTCATATTGAAAAATATGAGATTGAGGCGCGCCAAACCAAGCTTGGGCCAGAGGAAATTACGCGTGAAATTCCGAACGTGGGTGAAGATGCGCTGCGTCAGCTGGACGAAACCGGCATTATCCGAATTGGTGCCTGGGTAAGCTCTGGTGAGATTTTGGTGGGTAAGGTAACGCCGAAGGGTGAATCTGATCAGCCGCCTGAAGAGAAATTGCTGAGGGCCATTTTTGGCGAGAAGGCGAGAGACGTGCGTGACAACTCACTGCGCGTACCTAACGGTGAGAAAGGCCGCGTTGTTGACGTGCGAGTGTTTACTCGCGAGCAAGGCGACGAGCTTCCCCCCGGTGCCAACATGGTGGTGCGGGTGTACGTGGCTCAAAAGCGTAAGATTCAGGTGGGCGACAAAATGGCAGGTCGTCACGGCAACAAAGGAATTATTTCCCGGATTTTACCGGTGGAAGACATGCCCTACCTGCCGGACGGTACGCCCATTGACATTGTGCTAAATCCGCTGGGTGTGCCTTCTCGAATGAACGTGGGTCAGGTGTTTGAGTGCCTGCTAGGGTGGGCTGGTCAAAACCTGGATGCTCGCTTTAAGGTGACGCCGTTTGATGAAATGTATGGCGAAGAGGCTTCTCTGGAAACGACCCATGGCAAGCTGGCTGAAGCGCGTGAAGTCACCGGTAAAGACTGGATATTTAACCCAGATAATCCCGGCAAAATTCAGCTTTATGACGGTCGCTCGGGTGAGCCTTTTGACCAGGAAGTGACGGTGGGTCAGGCGTACATGTTGAAGCTGGTACACCTAGTAGATGACAAAATTCACGCCCGCTCTACCGGGCCTTACTCGCTGGTGACGCAGCAGCCACTAGGGGGTAAAGCGCAGCAGGGTGGTCAGCGCTTCGGTGAGATGGAAGTGTGGGCGCTGGAGGCCTTTGGTGCGGCCTATACTTTGCAGGAACTGCTGACCGTGAAGTCGGATGATATGCAGGGTCGTAATGAGGCGCTTAACGCCATTGTCAAGGGCAAGGCCATTCCTCGTCCGGGTACGCCTGAGTCGTTCAAGGTGTTGATGCGAGAGCTTCAGTCGCTGTGTTTGGACATTGCTGTGCATAAGCTAGAGACCCAAGAAGATGGGACTAGCCGCGACAGCGAAGTTGACCTGATGGCTGATGTCGGCAATCGCAGAACGCCTTCGAGACCGACCTATGAGTCGGTGTCTAGAGATGAGCCCATGGGGACGGCGGGCGCGGCGGGCGCGGCTGTTGCGCCGTTAGGGTCTAGTGCTGGTTCGGCTGATGAGATGACTGATGAGATGCTGTAGAGCGATCGCAGCAGATAGCTCACGGCAGATAGATTGAAGCATAGCGATTGAAGAGAGCTGCCGGATACGAGGGGCCGCTCTCTTAGCTAAGATTTTTAGCCTCGTCAAGTTGTAAGGGAAGAAACCAAGAATGCCGAAAGTAGAACAGCGGTTTGACTATGTCAAGATTGGAATTGCATCGCCAGAGCGAATCCGGGACTGGGGAGAGCGAACGCTGCCCAATGGCACGGTTGTGGGCGAAGTCACTAAGCCAGAAACAATTAACTACAGAACGCTGAAGCCAGAGATGGACGGGCTGTTTTGTGAGCGAATTTTTGGCCCCGCGAAGGACTGGGAATGTCACTGCGGTAAGTACAAGCGTGTGCGCCATCGTGGCATTGTGTGCGAACGTTGCGGCGTAGAGGTAACTGAGTCGCGGGTACGTCGCCACCGGATGGGATACATTAAGCTAGCTGCGCCAGTCGCGCACGTTTGGTATCTCAAAGGCATTCCGAGCTACATTGCAATTCTGCTGGATATGCCC
>JBGTGK010000049.1:0-18123 GCA_041746795.1 Phormidesmis sp. | reverse complement strand
CTAACCGTGTTCGCTGTTCGCTAAGGTGAGGGTTCAAAACCATTTACCTTTCATTTCTCAGGACTATTTAATGAGCATCCCTTTCCCTCAAGACCAGCCCGCCGTTGAGCTACGGGAGCCGGAAACAGAAGCCTTGATGGCATGGGCGCTCAAAATAGCCGGATCTAAGGCAACCTACTTTGAAATAGGACAGCAGCTCGCCAGAAAGCTAGGGGCACATCCACGGCCTGAGGCTGAGTCAGACGGCGCTAACCCTAGCGGCCTGACTGAAATTGGCTTTTGGGTGCCTGAGCTGGCGAGGCAGGCTTTTTTACCGGCTGGCCGCAATATTTATCTAGAAGTGTTTACGCCGCTAGCAGCCGTGGACTTTAGCAAACCTCAGCAGCAGGTGCCTTTTCGCTATGAGTGCGTAGAGGTGCCGCTGCAAGGCGAATTTGTATGGGCGGTGGTGAGTGGGATGCAGGTGGGTAGGCGCGATCGCCTCGGCAGCCTGTACTGGCTACGCTACCGTGACCTCAGCGATGGGCAAATGCACACTATCCGTGACATTGCGCCGTACTCTTTGCCCTACGGCATCTTTGCCCCCGCAGAACTCTATGACTTTGAGCAGCTTCAGCGGCACAGGAGCGACCTTGACTACTTCGTGCAGGCGGCCCAAGCTGATCCTGTTATTCCTGCGGACAGAGGTGAAGAACCGGCCCTGCCTCGGGTCAAAGCGCCCTGTAATATTTTGCAGCTGCATGTGCCCACCGCTTCCGCTGAAGGCACCCTGGCTGGGCTAACCCGAATTTATCAAGAAATTGGCGAAAAAATTGAGCAAAACCAGCCGCTCACACCTGCCGAGCAAACCTACGTTGGCTACGACGCCTTACAGCTACTGCCCACCGAACCCACGATTGAATACCGCTCAGAAGACGGCAGTCGTGACTTTTTTACCTTTGCAACCGCAGACAATAGCCTGGTGTATGGCGAAGACGGGCCGGTATGTACCACTGTGCCCCTGATGCTAACGCTGCGCAAGCCCGACACCCAAAACTGGGGCTATGACGTGCCCATTATCGGCTCATCTACCACCAATGCAACGCTGCTGAGCAGCCTACGCCCCGACGAAGTGATTGACTTTATTGCGCAGCTGCACAGCTTTCCAGGCAAGCCCATTCAGGTAATTTATGACCTGGTGTACGGCCACTCAGACAATCAGGCAATGGATTTGCTGAGCCGACAGTATGTGGCTGGGCCAAACATGTACGGGCAGGATTTGAGCCATACGCTGCCCATGGTACGCGCGACGCTGCTAGAGCTACAGCGCCGCAAAGTGAACACGGGCATTGACGGCATTCGCATCGACGGCGGTCAGGACTTCCGATTTTTCAACCCTTTCTCAGGGCGGCTGGAATATGACGACAACTATCTGCTGGCGATGAGCGACGTGGTACAAAGCATCGACGGCAATCAGCGGCTGATGTTTACCATATTTGAGGATGGTCGCCCGTGGCCAGATGAAGGCTGGGAGATTACTTCCACCTACCGAGAGCTGATTGACTTGCGGCCTGATTCTTATCAGTGGGGGCCGTTGATATTTGCGCACAATACGCCCGCGCTTAAAGGATTTTGGGATTATAAATGGCCTCGGGTGCAGGAGGTGATGCTGAAGGGCGATCGCTGGATTACCGGCTGTGGAAATCATGACACCGTTCGTCGGGGCAACCAGATTCCGCTAGAGGCTGAAGAGACCAACATCAACTGGAATTTGGGTAAAACCCTGCCAGAAGTGCTGAATAACGCCTACGACAATCCAGCCACTACGCTGTGGGTGTACGGCTTTAGCCCTGGGCTACCGATGGACTTTTTAAATGCGCTGATGCACAGCGGCTGGGGATTCTTTCGCAACACCGACGAGTTTTACGGCGTGAAGGTTGCCACTGAGGAAATCGGCTTTTTAGACTGGCAGGTCACTTCAGAGTTCTACGGGCAGCCCCAGTTTTTCACTGAGCTAAAGCAAATGGGTTTTGAGCACTTGAAAGAGCTACGGCGCTTTACCAAAATGCTGGCAACAACCATGGACACGCAGGAATATGACCTGGATTTAGTCGCTAGCACCTGCCGAGAAGCTTGCATTAAGACAGACGGACTCTCTACAGCGTCTCCGGCCCTAGAGGCTTTTTGCAACCGCTTAGACGCGGCCTATTTGAAGGATTTTGCACGAGCTTTTATGGAAGATAGTCACGAGTTTAGTCGAGTTTCTCACTATGAGGCGGAGGTGAATGAGACTAATCAGGCGATTCTGGAGCTAGAAGCAGAGCCGAACTCTCAGCTAGGGACTGATTTAGATCCTGCGATCGCTAGCCGCGCCAAGCGCAGTATGCCAGGAAACCGATCGGCCTTTAATCTGGCGCTACGTCAGTATCGCCAGGCCAATTCATGGCTGGCCGAAAACCTATCGGGCACCGACCGGTTCAACCGCATTAGCGAGCAGGGCCACACGCTGTTTTACGGCGTGCGTACCCGGCCTAGCCCTGGCGAATCAAGCCCGATTATGGACTACAAGCAGGTTGCCCTCCTAGTGCATATGGGCGGAACTCCTGCCCAAACCGCCCTGTTTGACTGGCTACAGCTCGACCCGCATGAGTGGAAAGTTGTGATCACCTCACCGGGGCTACATCTGCCTGATGCAGAAGCTTTGGCCGGAGTAACGATAGAAGACGGGCAGGCGGTGCTATTGGAAAAGCTGTCCATATTGTCGTAGGTTAACAGTAAAACCATGAGCCAACCTGACTACATTATGGCCCTTGATTTGGGCACCACTGGCAACCGCGCCATTATTTTCAACCGCGATGGCGAAATTAAAGGCCAGGCCTATCGGGAGCTAACTCAGCACTATCCTCAGCCGGGCTGGCTAGAACACGATGCAACTGAGATTTGGCGAGAAGTGCGCTGGGCCATGCAAAAGGCGGTAGAGAACGCAGGCATTGAAGCGGGCGAGATTGCCGCGATTGGGCTGACGGTGCAGCGAGAAACCTGCCTGCTGTGGGATAAAACGACGGGAGAACCGCTGCATGAAGCGATTGTGTGGCAGGACACGCGGACTGCGCCTTTGTGCGATCGCCTCCGCGCTGAAGGCAAAGCCGACCTCGTATACGACAAAACCGGCCTCATCCTCGACGCCTACTTCTCAGCAACCAAGCTGAACTGGCTGTTAGATAAGGTAAAACAGCAGGGCGTTAACGATTTATCAAACGTACTAGCAGGCACGATAGATAGCTGGGCTCTGTGGAATCTGACGGGGCGAAAAGTTCACGCCACCGACCACAGCAACGCTAGCCGCACGATGCTGCTGAACCTGACGACGCACGAGTGGGATAGCGAGCTGCTAGATCTCTTTGACATTCCTGCTAGCCTGATGCCAGAGGTGCGTCCGAGCCTGGGTGAATTCGGCAAGCTGGACAAAAGTATTTTGGGCGCAGAGATCCCAATCATGGCGATTCTAGGCGATCAGCAGGCGGCGCTGTTTGCCCATGGGTGCGATTGCCCCGGTCTTCTAAAATGCACCTACGGCACCGGCAGCTTCCTAGTCGCGCACACCGGCAGCGAAGTCGTTAGAGCCCCACAGCTACTCAGCACCATTGCCTGGAGCGACAGCAGCAGCGGCACCACAAAAGTAGGCTACGCCTTAGAAGGTGCAATGTTCACCAGCGGAGCCTGCATTCAGTGGCTGCGCGATGGCCTTAAGCTGATCGCAGACGCGGCGGAAACCGATGCCCTAGCTCGGCAGGTACCCAACAGCAATGGGGTTTATTTTGTCCCTGCTCTCAGCGGGCTAGGCGCACCCCACTGGGATATGTCAGCGCGGGGAGCCTTTATGGGATTGACCGGCGGGGCTCAGCGGGCACATATGGTGCGGGCGGTGCTAGAGGCGATCGCCTTTCAAGTAAAAGAAGTCGTCAACGCCGCCAACGCCGCTAGCGATACGCCCATCGCTCAGCTAAAAGTAGACGGTGGCGCTTGTAAAAATGATTTTCTCATGCAGTTTCAGGCAGACGCGCTGGGGATTCCGGTAGAGCGGCCTGAGGTATTAGACGCGACTGCGCAGGGGGCCGCTTTTGCGGCAGGATTAGCCACTGGCTTTTGGCATGACTATCAGGCAGTAGTCGCCACCCGGAAGGTTGGCAAGGTGTTTGAGCCGCAGGCAGATAGGGTTTCAGCCGAGCATTTTGAGCAGTGGGAGAAGGCGGTGGTCAGAGCAAAAGACTGGGTTTAGGTGCTAGCTGTTGTTTGTTCTGGAGTCTTTATTCATGTCAGTTCCGCTTCATCAACAAACCCTCTCTCTCGATCACAAAACCTTTATCCAAACGCTTGCAACCACTCAGAATTTACTCATCATCCAAGATCTAGACGGGGTTTGCATGGGTTTGGTCAACGATCCGCTGACTCGTAGCATTAACCCTGACTACATTACGGCGACTCAGGCCTTTGGCGAGCATTTTTACGTGCTGACAAACGGTGAGCATAGGGGCAGGCGCGGCGTTAACCGAATTGTTGAGCAATCTTTTAAGGCAGATTCAACAGTTTTACAGGCGCAGCAAAAGTACTTGCCAGGGCTCGCAGCGGGCGGCGTACAGTGGCAAATGCGGGACGGAATGACGACGCATCCCGGCGTGAGTGAAGCCGAGCTGAACTTTTTAAAAACAGTGCCTGAAAAAATGGAGGCGTGCCTGCGTGAGTTTTTTAGGCAGCACGCTTGCCCACCTGAACTAGAACAGAATTTAGACGAGTACCTAGCTACAACAATCCTGAACAATATCGCGTCTCCTACCGTCAATCTCAATAGCCTGTATTCAGCGCTCGCAGAGGATAACGATACGTTTGTAGCCCTGCAAAAAAGGCTGCGATCGCACCTCGAAGATCTACTTTCTCAAGCGACAGAACAAGGACTAGGCGATTCTTTCTTCATCCACTATGCGCCCAATCTGGGTCGCGACAGTACCGGCAAAGAGATCGTTTGGTTTGCCCGATCTGGGGAGTCAGGCACGACCGACTGCCAATTTATGCTGCGAGGTGCCCTTAAAGAAGCAGGCGTACTATCCTTGCTCAACCGCTATTACTTTCAGCAGATGCAGCGCTATCCGCTCGGCGAAGCTTTCAATGCTCGACAGGCTCCGCTGGCCATGGCCGAATTAGTCAGGCTGGCTACAAATAATTTTGATCCCACGCACATGCCGCTGATTGTGGGCGTAGGCGATACGGTGACGGCGCAGCAGCAAGACGGCGGTGAGATTAAGCGGGGGGGAAGCGATCGCAACTTTCTCCAGCTCATTCAAAACCTCAACGAGCCATTTAACAGCGGCAATCTAACCGTTTATGTAGACAGCAGCGGCGGCGAACTTAAAAACCGCAGGCCGCTCCGACTTAGCGCCGAAAACGGCATACAGCGCGTAGTGAGTGGCCCCGGAGATGCCGCCGATCCGCTGCAATTGAATGTGGCTTTTCCAGCCGGACACCAGCAGTACTGCGAGGCCTTTAGAAAGGCAGCCATCGGCAGGCTCTAAACAGCAGTTGGGCGGCTTTTTTTAGAGAAATTATTCCTGAATTTATCTAATTATAGGTACAAATTAAGACGAAGTCGTCTCAGCGCTTCAGACATTGACTTAGAAGGATCAATTGACGTCCTTGCAATTGCTAATATTAATTGAAATGTTATAACTTAGGACGGCTTTGTTGCACCAATATCCTGAAACCCTTGATACGCAATAGTTCTCAATAAATATCGTTAATGAGAAACCCTTGATTTATAAAGCTTCTGCCATATTGGTGCAACAACGCCCCACCTGATTATATGACAATCTACCAGCCTGATATTGTTATCGTCATGAATCCGCTCTATCAGCAGGAAATTCAGGAAACTATAAGTCAAATGAATTTACACCCACAGCTATTGACTACAGAATCTTTCACTTAAGCTGATTAGGTTGAGTGGGTCGCTAAGAGTTTTTTACCGGCTTCAAGGCTAGAAGCTTCTCCTATCAAGATGCACTCTGCCATAATTTCTAAATCAAGTACAGATAGTGCTGGTATTAGGCTACGGCTGACTTGTTCGTAGCCTTGAGAATCTAAATGATAAACTTTCAAGACGCCGTCTTCCCAAACCCAAACCTCGTGTACTTCCAAGGCTTGGTAACGCTGCAATTTTGAAATGTCCCCGCTCGTAAAGTTTATTTCTACAGATAGTTTGAATCCCTGTATTTCATAAGATCTATCAGCTTGAGCAGAAGCAGCGCCCGCTTTCTCCTGCGTCATCGATCCAGTGGGTTTGAAATCTACATTACGCTGGAACAAGAATGTCTCTATTAAAAAACCGATGAGCCCCGTGAATAGCTCATGTGCTGCAACTGGTATAAGTATTCCAACCATTCCATTGTAATAAGACAGCCGGACGCCACGGCTGTTCTCAAAACCCTTTTGCAGAGACTCAAACTGCTCCCAGGTTCTTTCCTGCTGAGTCGTTCGTACGTCACCCTTAGCGGTTTCTACTTTTATAGGTATTTAAAGCATAGCATTACTAAAATGAGAGCTATAGCCAATAGCACTTTGCTTCGTGCAGCGCTATTGGCTGTAAGCCACATATAGACGCAGGCAAAGCTCGAACGCGTCCGCACTTTGCTATAAGTGCGCTATAAGTGCTCTGTCTTTTGGCAGTCGCTGAAAGTTAGTCGCGCGGTCAAAATACATGCTTACGTGCTGACTAATACTGGCGAAGGAAACCCATGGGATCGACGACTGCTCAGGAAGAAACAGCTGACGCGCCAACTGATGTACTGGGGCAGATTGCCCAGCAGGTGTTTGGCTATGAGCAGCTAAGGGCAGGACAGCGTGAGGTGCTTGAGGCAGTGCTGGCAGGTCGTGACACGCTAGCCATTATGCCAACCGGCTCTGGCAAGTCAGCCATTTATCAAATTGCTGGGCTGCGGATTAAAGGGGTTACGCTGGTAGTTTCTCCTTTGATTGCGCTTCAGCAGGATCAGGTGGATGGCATTGTTGAGCAGGGCGTGGTTAAAGCAGCCGTGCTCAATTCGACCCTGAGTAAAACAGAGCGCAAAGCTGTGTTTGAACAGCTTGAGAATGAATCTCTCGAATTTCTCTTTTTAGCGCCGGAGCAGCTAAGTAATGAGGAAACCTTGGAAAGCATTAAAGCCTTTAAGCCCTCTTTGTTTGTGGTGGATGAGGCCCACTGTGTAAGTGAGTGGGGACATGACTTTCGGCCCGATTACTTGCAGCTAGGCGCGGTGATTAAGTCGCTGGGCTATCCGGTCACGCTAGCGCTGACGGCAACCGCTTCACCTTTAGTCAGGCAGGAGATTGTCGAGCGGCTAGGGATGAATGCGCCGCTGGAAATCGTCAAAGGGTTTGACCGGCCTAACATACATCTAGACGTGCATCAGGTGTATGAGGAGACGGAGAAGCTGCCTGCTTTGTTGCGCGCGGTGGCCGAGGCGCAGATGCCTGGAATTATCTATGCCGCGACCCGTAAGGCGACTGAGGAGATTGCTGAGAAGCTAAAGGAACAGGGTTTGAGCGCAGCGGCTTATCATGCGGGGATGAAGGGGTGCGATCGCAACACCATCCAAACCCAATTCATGAATGATGAAATCGATGTCATCGTCGCCACCACCGCCTTCGGTATGGGCATCGACAAAGCCAACGTCAGGTTTGTCTATCACTCTCATATACCCGGTTCTATCGACGCCTACTATCAGGAAATAGGTCGCGCCGCTCGTGACGGAGAAAGCGCCAATGCCAGACTGTTCTACTGGCCTGATGATATGAAGCTTCAGCGCTTCTTCACCGGAGGTGGACAGGTAGATGAGGAAACGCTGGCTGAGCTGGCTGAGCTAATTGAAACAACCCCAACGCCCCCTACAAAAAAACAGTTGCTTGAGCACTTCGATCTTTCTCAAGCAAAGCTTTCTACTGCGTTGGATAGCCTTGAGGCAGCGGGACTCATTGAGAGAGAAACTGACGGCGAAATTTGCGCCGTAGATATCGAAGCTGATTTAGCGCGTACAGTCGAGCAGGCCGTGACGCAGCAGCATAGGCACAAGCAGTTTGACCAATCTCGGCTACATATGATGCGCGGCTATGCAGAAACAAAAGCCTGTAGAAGAGAGTATATTTTGAGCTACTTTGGTGAAGCCTTTGAGACGCCCTGTGGCAACTGTGATAACTGCCAGAATGCCGAGAAAGACAACGTTAGCTGGCTTGAGCCTTTTCTTATTGGCAGCACAATTGTTCATACCAACTTTGGCAAAGGGCAGATCATGCGCTATGAAAAAGACAAAGTTAACATACTGTTTGAGACAGTAGGCTATAAGACGTTTGTGACGGAGATGATTGCTAATTCAATCACCTGCTTAAGTTCCGTGTAGGCTTTGGCTTAATGCAGGTTCGGTACGTAACTTAGCCGTTATAACCCGCTGTTAGCGCTGCATGCACGCAATCTAACAGCTCTTGAATATCAAACGGCTTGCGAATGAAGCCATCTGCACCGGCATCTAAGCCCTCATCTAAGCTAGCTTCGTCGTGGGCAGTCACCAGCAAAATTGGGATGTAGGGCAGCGCTGGGTTCTGACGAATGCGACGAGTGACCTCATACCCGGTCATCCCTGGCATCATCACATCTAGCAGGATCAGATCAGGTGGTGACGCTTCAACGGCGTCAAGGGCAGCCTGGCCGCTGTTGACACAGCTCAGCTGGTAGTGATCCTCATCGCCTAAGATAACATCCATTAAAAACAGGTTGTCGGGCAAATCGTCAACCGCTAGCAGCTTAGGATATTTAGGCTTGGTGCTTTCAGATGGGCTTTCGGAAAGAAGCATAGTAGGAACAGAAAAACGCATTATAAAAATTAGCGGCTGCCTCCGGACTTAAGCTATTAATCTTCAAACCGCATTGGCTTGAAGCGTTGTCTAGACAGGTAACAAAAAGCGCAGCTTTCGTATGATTGGAATCGAATATATCTAATAAGGAGTCTCACCTCTATCTTTCCAAGGGGTAGGATGATGCACTTCAATAGACATAGCTTTTGGTAGATTGCCAGGATAAGTGGCCCCTGTTAAATTCTTGACACCCTTTTAGTTGCTGGCTACTCATTGGCTCTACTTATTAGCTATAGGCTTATTGGCTATAGCCGTCTTTTTACCGATCACCTTACAAAACTTAAACTTAGAAGGCTCTAAATCCTATGGCGAACGCTATCGAATTCAAACTGTGGGCACCTTACAACGAAAAAGCTTCCTTACTAGGAGACTTTTTGGAGGACTCGTCAGCAGAGATGGAAAAGGGTAAAGATGGATACTTCCGTAAAACGGTGGAGATGGAAGACGGATGTTATGAATATAAATTTCGGGTTCAGTCTAAAAGCCACTTCAAAGAGGCGGATGAATGGGTGGAGGTGATTGACCCTTATGCAACTGAGGTGAATGAGGAAAAGCAGGTGGCGATCGCTCGGATTAAGGATGGAGATCGCATCATTGACGACTACGTTTGGCAGCACGACGATGCAGAGATACCTGAAAAAGACGAACTCGTCATCTACGAAATGCTAGTTCAGGACTTTGCCGAAGAAAAAAAAGGCGGCAGCTTTCAGACCATCCTCGACAAACTCGACTATCTACAAGACTTAGGCATTAATACACTTGAGCTAATGCCTATACAGTCCTGCCCGATGGAAATCGGCTGGGGGTACAACATACGCCACTACTTTGCGCTTAGATCCAGCTATGGCAAGCCTGCCGACCTCAAAAAGCTAATTGACGAGTGCCACGCTCGCCACATGGTAGTTTTGCTGGACGTTGTGCTCAACCACTCAGAGTCTGAAGCGCCGCTAACCAAAATTGACTTTGACTACTGGTACCACCGCGACCCCAAAGATCCTGAGCAAAGCTGGGGGCCAGAGTTTAACTACGACCATTACGACGATAACTACGATCGCTTTCCAGCTCGCGACTATATGCGAGATATGATCACCTTTTGGCTGAAAGAATACCACTTCGACGGGCTCAGGTTCGATGCCGTTAAGCAGCTTGATCGCCCAGAGGTTTTAAGATGGATTGTTGAAGCAGCAGGCAAGGCTTCTCGCAATGGAAGGCTATACACCATTGCAGAGCACATTCCCGAGAAGCCTGAATTAGGCGGGTTGGAAGGCCCTGTAGACGGTAGCTGGCGAGTGAGCTTTCACTATAACTTTTTAGACATTGTGAAGCAGGAGGGATCTGCCGTGGACATTGTTAAGCACATGGTAGACCCTACCCAAGCTGGCTTTCAGAGTGCGACAGAAATTGTCAACTACCTTACTAGCCACGACCAGAATCGGGTGATGCCCAACCTGGCTAAGATGGATATTTTTGACGAAGCCGCCTTTCGGCGAGCCAAGCTGGGCGCAGTGCTGGTGATGACAGCCATGGGTGTACCGATGATTTGGATGGGAGACGAGTTTGGCGAATATAAGCCCAAAACTCTCGACCTCGCGCCTCTAGACTGGTCGCTGTTAGATAATGAGGCCAATGCTGGACTATTCAAATATTACAAAGGACTTATTAGCCTAAGAAAGGAGAATGCGGCCTTACGCTCTGACAATGTTGCTATTTTTCACGAGAACGAAGACGTTCAAATAGTGGGATATATGCGCTGGCATAAGATGGGTGCGCGGGTAGCCATTGTGGTGAACTGCTCTGATAACTACGTGGCTGACTACGAGATAGACGATATGCCAGAAAATGGCACCTGGCACGAGTGGACAAGGAACTACGATGTCACCGTAGAAGACGGGCGTTTTAAGATAGAGCTGGGCGAATATGAGGCGCAGGTGCTGGTATGGTCGCCTGAATAGATAAAGGTCACCCTGTAGAGCGAGTCTAAAAAGGCTCGCTTCAGGTAAAGATAGTGCAGTCTTAATATATCGGTTTTTCCTGATGAAACAGTCTTTGATGAAACATGTCTATGCCGGTGTGGCGAGCCTTCTTCTAATGGTTTCCTTACTGGTATTGCCAGCATGGCAGGCGATCGCTGCAACTGAATCTCCGACGCTGCTGGCTTACAACATTGATCAGGAAATGGATCAGGCCCGCAAGGAAAAAACGGTTGAGCATTACGGCGAGGGTATTCGAGATATCGTAGAGGACGCGACCGAAAATAACGTCAACAATCCTAATAAAAAGTCAACGGCTGAAAGCACCTACGAGCGAGAAAGCCCGCTAAACGACTTGCTTCCTAATCAAATAGGCAAGGATTTTTCTCAAGAAGATTTAGCAGACATGGAGAATTCTAATTGAGAATAGCTGAGGTGCTAGCTGTTAGACGACTCTGTTGCAGCTAGCGTAAGGTCTTATTTCTCCACTTTGTAGCCAAATTCAGACAGGCGATCGCGCGACTGTCTCCAGCGTTCCTGCACCCGTACAAATATCTCTAAATATACCTGACCTGCGACTAGCTTTTGCATTTGCTCGCGAGCTGCCGTGCTAATTGCCTTCATCATCAGGCCACCTTTGCCGATGAGAATGCCTTTCTGTGATTTGCGCTCCACGTTCACGGTGGCGAGAATGCGGGTGATTTTTTCGTCTTCTTCTACCTTGTCGATGGCGATCGCCACCGAATGCGGCACTTCTTCACGCGTGTGCAGTAGCACCTGCTCGCGAATCAGCTCACCCATAATAAAACGCTCAGGCTGATCGGTCACTAAGTCGGGCGGATAGTAGTAAGGCCCCCTTTCTAGCTTAGAAATTAGCTTTTCCTGTAACTGCTCTAGCCCTTCACCCGTAAGCGCTGAGAACTTCACCACGTCCCAGCCATGCTCCTCTGCTAGGGCTTCATAGCTGGTTTTAATTTCAGCCGCTTTACGACCGCTGTGGCTGAGCTGGTCAATCTTGTTGATTCCTAGAACCACCGGACGGCTGCTGTTGGCAACTAAATTAGCAACAAACAAATCGCCCTTGCCCGCTGGCGAGGTAGCCTCAACCACAAACAACACCACATCAACAGAATTAATCGCCACGCGAGCGTTTTGCACTATCACTTTGCCCAACTCGTGATGAGGCTTGTGAATGCCTGGTGTATCCACAAAAATCACCTGCGCTTGAGGCGTTGTTAAAATGCCCTGAAGGCGGTTGCGCGTGGTTTGTGCAATTGGAGAAGTAATCGCGATCTTTTGGCCGATCAGATAGTTCATCAGCGTAGACTTGCCCACGTTGGGACGGCCCACAATGCTGACAAATCCAGAGCGAAAGTCCGGGGCGGCAGTCGGAATCAAGCCCTGGCTAAGGTTAGGCTTGCCCTTTATTTCAACCGCTTCTGGATTGTCCAATGGCACAATCGGATAGTCCGAATAGTCGGCTGTATCGTCGGTAGGAGATTCGCTAAGGGATTGTTTTGAGATTGTTTTTTTGGCTGGGCCTTTGGCTGGGCTTTTGGCTGAGCCTTTGTTTAAGACAGCATCGCTTTTAAGCTTGGGCTTGGGCGCTGTAGAGGCTGAAGGCCCTAGTGGCTTCTGCTTGACCCCTTTATACTGGGGCGCAGCAAACTTATCGGACTGCCTGTAGGGCTTTTTCTTCCCAGGACTGTCGCTGCTTTTACCAGAAAGCCCCGACGCCTCATGCCAGGGATTCGACGAATTACCTTTTGAAGGTCTGCTGCCTGATGTTCTGTCTTGTGACTTGCCGCTGCCTAATTGACTCATAGGAGCGAATTCCCGGTGATATGAACAACAACTTCTCTAGTTTGGGGGCGATCGCGATGCTCCCACAAATAAATGCCCTGCCAGGTTCCCAAGGCCAGCCGCCCGTCCATAATCGGAATCTGCTCCGAAGTATGGGTTAGCGCCGTGCGAATATGCGCAGGCATGTCGTCTGGCCCTTCATCGCTGTGCCAGTAGTAGTTGCCCTCAGGCACGAGCTTAGCCAAAAAGGTCTCCATGTCGGCGAGTACGTCGGGGTCGGCGTTTTCTTGAATGACCAGGCTAGCCGACGTATGGCGCACAAAAATAGAGCACATCCCGGTGCGAACGCCTGAAGCTTTGACGGCCTCTTGCACCTTACGGGTAAAGCGCCCCAATGACTTTCCCTGAGTAGGAAGCCGTAGAACGGTTTGATAGTGCACCGTTTTTTCTGTGCTGGCCTGCTTTGTGCTGGTCTGCTCTGGTCTGCTCTGCTCTGGGCTGAAAGTCGCCGCCATAAACTCAAATCAATCGCGAGGTATTTCATCAGTTTATCGCACTGCGATGAGAGCGTGATGCCAATTACTTTAGCGACTTTAGGTAGTCGGTAACGGCGGTGGCGATCGCCACATTTCCATCCTTGTTCAATTTCTCAGCCCGGCGCGGTGGCGCTAATTTGCCGGTTAAAAATGACCAGTCGCCGCTGAAGAAGTCTTTGGCATCGACAATGCGATGGTGCGCGTAGTCCTGAATGCCATCAATCAGGATTTGGGCCTCGGCAAAGCCTTCACGGGTAATGGTGATAACGCCTTTGTCGAGCAGGCAGGCTTCGGCAAAGGTGCTATAGCCCGGTTTTGAGACAATGCGATCGCACACAATCATCCAGTCCACCGGGCGCATTTTGCGATCGGCCACCTTATACAAGTTAGGCAGCTCCGGCGCTTCAGCATCAAACGTAATAAACTGCCAGTCAGGAAATCGGCTCAGCGCACCGTACGGAATCTGTGACAAACCTAGCCCTCCAAAGGTCAGCAGCACCGTGCGTTCGGGTGGAATATTGCTGTTTAACAGGCTGCGCAGATGCGCTTCGCTGTAGGCAGGGGTGCCGCCGATAAGGCCCACGTCTGTCATGTTCGGCAGCGCCCACATCGGTTCATGAAAGGGCAGGCGGAAGGTGCGATCGCCCAAGCCAAAGCACTCACCAATCCAATCGGCGATCGCCGTAAACCCACTAAACTCCTCACTCCAAGCTCGATAGATAAAATCCCAGCCAAAGTTACCAATGAACCAACAGGGCACCTTAGCCTGCTGCGCAATTTTTCCCATCAGCGGAGGAATGTCTGCCAGCACCAAATCCACTCCGGTCTGCCGCAAAAAAGCCGCTTCCGCTTCAACCAAAAAAGCCTGCTTCGACTGAATATCCTGCATTATTCGCAGCGTTGCAGGCTTGTCCATGGTCAGGCTATCGCTTTGCAGCACCCCCACATCAAAGCTCACGCCCCGGTGAATATAGTCGCCTTCAAGGTAGCTATCCAGCAGCCACTTGGGCGCTTTGGTGGCCATAATTAGCGTTAGCGGCAGTCCCACGGCTTGACAGCGCCGCCGAACTTCTGTGGCGATCACAGCCGCTCGCGTAGCGTGGCCAAAGCCATGATTTGTCACCGCAATGTAAAGCGTAGGCATAGAGGGTTTGTAAACGGTCTCCCCAGCTTAGAGAGTATTGTTCCAAAGACAAAAACTTTTCTAAAGCTTTTGTCCCTCAAAAATGTATCCTACTGCGTCTAAAAAAAGCAAAAGGGGTTCACTCATAATCGGTGAACCCCTCTTGCCTACTGGCTTTTGCTAATTAGCTGAGCCGATAGCTCACAGCAACGGCCCGCAGTGGCTGCCGTTTTCTGACAGCTACTTTACAGCTGTGGCACAAAGCGCTCTTTTTCAGGCACGGTTGTATACTCACCGACAATCTGGCGGAACTCGTCGCCGTCAATTGTCTCCTTTTCAATCAACAGATCAACCACGCGGTCAATCACGTTGCGGTTATCACGGATGATGTCACAGGCGGTGATATAGCAAGACTGCACGATATCGCGCACGGCTCCATCAATCCGGGAAGCAATCTCCTCGGAATACTCAGAGCGACCGCCCCAGCTACCGCCCAAAAATACCTCACCCTGCTCACTTTCTAGCGCTAGCTGGCCTAGCTCATCCGACATGCCAAACTTGGTCACCATCTGGCGAGCCATGTTAGTGACCTGCTGCAAGTCGTTACCTGCGCCAGTGGTAATTTCATCGTCACCGAAAATCACGTCTTCCGCTGCGCGTCCACCCAATGCTCCACAGATGCGAGCCTTGAGCTGAGCGCGAGAAATCAGCATCTGATCTTCGCTAGGCGTGAACCAGGTCAAGCCTTGAGCCTGACCGCGAGGAATGAGCGTGACCTTTTGCAGCGGGTCGTGGGCCTTAATCATGGTCGCGATGATTGCGTGACCTACCTCGTGATAAGCAATCAAACGCTTGCTTTTCCCGTCCGTCAAAGGCGTTCCTTCCATACCTGCCACGACGCGATCAATCGCATCGTCAATTTCTAGCATGGTGACCGCTGCTTTACGGCGGCGAGCGGTGAGAATGGCGGCCTCGTTGAGGAGGTTTGCCAAATCAGCGCCGGTAAAGCCGGGAGTGCGGCGGGCGATCACATCCAAAGAAACGTCCTCAGCCACTTTCTTATCGCGAGCGTGGACTTCCAATACTTCACGACGGCCCTTAATATCGGGCGGATCAACCGATACCTGACGGTCGAAGCGACCGGGACGCAGCAGCGCCGAGTCCAGCACGTCAGCGCGGTTGGTAGCCGCAATCACGATGACGCCAGTGTTGCCCTCAAAGCCGTCCATTTCAGTCAGCAGCTGGTTGAGCGTTTGCTCACGCTCGTCATTACCGCCACCAATGCCCGCGCCCCGAGAGCGACCCACGGCGTCAATTTCATCAATAAAGATGATGCAGGGTGCGCTTTCTTTAGCTTTTTTGAACAGGTCGCGAACGCGGGAAGCGCCCACACCCACGAACATTTCAACGAACTCAGAACCTGAGATCGAGAAGAACGGCGTACCGGCTTCACCTGCGATCGCCTTGGCCAGAAGCGTCTTACCCGTTCCTGGAGGCCCCACCAGCAACACACCTTTAGGAATGCGCGCGCCAATTGCCGTAAACCTTTCAGGCTTCTTCAAAAAGGTAACCACCTCTTGAAGCTCTTCTTTGGCTTCTTCAATGCCTGCTACGTCGTCGAACATAACGCCCGTATTGGCTTCCATCATAAAGCGAGCCTTGGACTTACCAAAGTTCATCGCCTGACCGGGGCCACCGGCTCCGCCATTGGAGCGACGGAATAAAAAGAACAGACCACCGATTAGCAAAACCGGGAAGAGGAGATTGCCCAAAATGCCGACGATAGCACCATCGTTACGAGGCTGGTGAGAGTCCAAGCTGATGTCAGACGTCCGCAGGCGCTCTATTAGCTCAGGCGAATTACCCGGCAGGTCAACCCGCCAGCGCTGCACCTTGTTATCAATCTGAGGATCGACGGCTTCGACGATGGCAGTTCGACCATTCTCGTAGAAGTCTACAGACGTGACCCGTCCGGCGTCTAAATAGTCTAAAAAGCGTCCGTAGGTCATGCTAGTGCTAGCAGTATTACGGCCTGAGTCAGCGGGATTTGCACTACCGACGGAACCCTGCCAAAGGAAAAATCCAACCACTAGGATGGGCAGCGTCCACAGTAGGGCAGTTCTCCAAGAAAAGTTTTTCATGAAATCGGTGGCCTCTGTTTTGAAAATAGATAAGCCGCAAACATTTTTTATATGCACAGCGGTGCTCACAAATAGCAAACCTTTAACGGATCGAAAGTTTTATGAGACTTGTCTTTACTAAATTTAACGTAAATTCTCGCCATCGGGCAAAGAGAATTCTAAGAAACGCTGGCAACTGCCGCCGCCAAACGCCCTTTGTCAAAGCCTCGGCGGTGTAGGATTACCCATGATTCTACTAGGTCGGGGCCTTGCATATCACCCATCAGGGCGGCTCGGAGCGATCGCATCATCAACCCCTTCTTCACCCCCAAATCCTTCGTCACCTGATTAATTAACCCCTTCGTATCAGCCGCCTCATTAATCTGCGTGTCCTTCATCGCATCGAGCACCGCCTGCATCGCCTCAGGCACCCCTTCTTTACCTAGCTGCTCGGTCGCCGCCTCGCTAAAGTCCATCACGGGCGTAAAGAAAAATCGGCCCTGCTCCACACAGTCCTTTAGCCGAGTCAGGCTCGGCGTGATCAGCGCCACCAAAGGCATCAGCCAGTCTTTATCGGCGCTCTCATCAAACTCATAGCCAGCTCCTTTCCAGTAAGACACCAGGCTTGGAAAAAGTTCCTCAGCCGGTTTCTCATGCAAGTACTGACTATTAATCCAGTCGAGCTTATCCCAGTCAAACTTAGCCCCGGCCTTATTTACCCGCTCGAAGCTAAACAGCTTGGCCGATTCTTCTAAGCTAAACAGCTCCTGCGTATCCGGCGCAGACCAGCCCAGCAGCGTCATATAGTTCGCCAGCGCCTCAGCCGTAAAGCCCATCGCCTGAAAGTCGCCAATAGAGGTCACCCCATCGCGCTTAGAAAGCTTTGCCCCCGACTCGTTCAAAATCAGCGGCGTGTGCGCAAAAATCGGTACTTCCATCCCCAGCGCCTCGTACAGCAGTATCTGCTTTGGCGTATTGCCTACATGATCCTCACCGCGAATCACATGCGTAATTGCCATATCCGCATCATCCACTACCACCACAAAGTTATACAGCGGCTGACCCACATCGCCCCCTTCAGAAGCCTGAGAAGCCGCCCGAGCCACCACCATATCGCCGCCCAAGTCGCGACCCTTCCAGCTCACCGGCCCGCGCACAAGGTCATTCCACTTCACCTCGCGCCCGTCCTCAATTTTGAAGCGAATCACCGCCTGCCGCCCTTCAGCTTCAAAAGCCACAATCTGCTCAGGCGTGAGCTTGCGGTGCTGGTTGTTATAGCGAGGCGCTTCTTTGCGTTTTTGCTGAGCTTCCCGCATGGCGTTCAGCTCGTCGGGCGTTTCGTAGGCCCGGTAAGCCAAGCCCTTGTCCAGTAATTCCTGAATCTTTTCGCGGTATAGCTCCATCCGCTGTGACTGATAGAAGGGGCCTTCATCCCAGTCTAGGCCCAGCCACTTAAGTCCTTCCATAATGTCTTGCGTGTACTCGTCCTTAGAGCGCACTAAGTCAGTATCTTCAATTCGCAGCAAAAACTGACCGCCCTGATTGCGGGCGAATAGCCAGTTAAAGACGGCAGTACGAGCCGTGCCAATGTGCAAATTTCCGGTGGGGCTAGGCGCAATGCGAACGCGAACAGACATAGG
>JBGTGK010000048.1:0-6556 GCA_041746795.1 Phormidesmis sp. | reverse complement strand
GGCGATGTCGGCACAGCCCTCACCCATCCGCAAGAATCAACTCGCAGCAGCCTGACAGAAGTTCTTCAGGTTAACTTTGCTCGCACTCAAGAAGCCCTGCGATCGCTAGAGGAATACGGCAAGCTCCACAGCTCAGAAATGGCCGCTGCCTGCAAGCAAATGCGCTATCAGCTCTATACTCTCGATAGTCAAATTGTTGGGCCAATCCTTCAGGCTATGCCTTCTGCTGTATCTTCTCCCGCCTTTCAGCAGCGCTATCAGCAGCTCATAGACGCACGGACTTATTTGGTCACGGCTCCCGTACCGGAACTGTCCTTGCCAGACTGGCTTGGCGTGATTGAAGCCGCGCTCAAAGGCGGTATTGCCATCGTGCAATATCGTGAAAAAACGGCAGACGATGAGGAACGCTTGCACGTTGCTAGACAGATGCGATCGCTATGCCACCAGCACGGTGCCCTGTTTATCGTGAACGACCGTGTAGACATTGCCGCCGCCGCTAATGCCGACGGCGTGCATTTAGGTCAGCATGACCTACCTATGGACGTTGCTCGCAGTATTCTTGGCCCCGACAAAATCATCGGGCGCTCGACCACTAGCCCGGCTGAACTTAAGCGAGCGCTAGACGAAAAAGCTGACTATATTGGCGTCGGCCCCGTCCATGAAACGCCGACCAAACCGGGCAAATCTGCCGCTGGCAATGAATACGTGCGTTACGCGGCTCAGCACGCCACAATGCCGTGGTTTACCATCGGTGGGCTCAATGCCGACAACCTTGGCCCGACGCTAGCCGCAGGCGCGACCCGAGTAGCGGTAGTGAGGGCTCTCATGCAGGCTGATGCTCCGACGGAAGTGGCGCGATCGCTCGTCCAGCAAACCCAGCAGGTTCGTTCCTTCAAAAACAACCCCGAAAACTAGCTAAAATAAGCCGCATGAATAACCCAGCCAACACTATTGAGCTTCAGGTCAACGGTGAACCGAAAACCTGCGCCGCAGGATTGCCTTTACCCGAGTTTTTAGCTCAGGTGGGCCTCAATCCTAAGCTGATTGCCGTTGAATACAACGGTGAAATTTTGGCCCGGCCTCTGTGGCAGTCCACCCGACTCCAAGCGAACGATCGGCTAGAAGTTGTCACTATCGTAGGCGGCGGCTTGTAGGCGGCGGCTTGTAGGCGGCGGCTAAAGTAATTAGGGCGGCAATCCCGTCCTTTTGGTAGAGCATTTACCCGAGAGTCACGCAGTAGAAAAGCGTTACAGTGAATACAGTAAAACCAGGAAATTCATTTCCAAAAGTCAACTATGGTTGAAAGCATGAAACCCAGCCTAAAAGCGTATGGAGCCCGCCTTGTCTCCAGCCTCAAACTCAAGCCCTTACTCAAGTCCTGCTTTGTCTTCGGCCTAGCAGCGCTGCTAATATTTTCCCAGGCAGATGGTGCCCTAGCCGCTCGCGGCGGTGGCCGGATTGGGGGCGGTAGCTTCCGTGCCCCTAGCCGGGGGCTTTCTTCGCCCAGCCGGGCGCGTGGGCCTTCAGGTTACGGTGGTGGCTATGGCGGCGGCTATCCAGGTGGTGGCTTTGGCTTGCCCTTCCTTCTACCGTTCGTCGGTTTTGGCGGAGGTGGCGGTCTGTTGGGTATTTTCATTGCGATCGCCATTGCCAACTTCCTCGTCCGCAGCTTTCGCAACTCAGGCGTCGGTGATGACGGCGCGGGAGCTTATGGTGATAGCGCTAATCCCGTCGTTTCAGTCGCCCGGCTTCAGGTAGGTCTACTAGCCCAGGCTCGTGACCTACAGGTCAATCTCAACCGCATTGCCAGTACTGCCGATACCGGCACCTCAGCTGGGCTGACGCAGGTTGTGCAAGAAACCACCCTATCGCTGCTGCGTAATCCCGAATACTGGGCCTACGCCGATGTCGAGTCCGACCAGACTCGTCTGAGCGGTGCAGAGCAAGCGTTTAACCAGCTGGCGATCGCCGAACGCAGTAAGTTTACTGGCGAAACCCTGTCTAACGTCAACGCTCAAATCTCTCAGGCCCAACCCAAAGCGGCTCTTAACAGCAGCGGCGAGTTGGCCCTACCGGACGCGCCCGGCGAATATATCGTTGCGACTATTTTGGTTGCCAGTCAGGGCAAGCTCAACTTGCCCGCAGTCAACACCACCGAAGAGGTTCGCGCCGCCCTTAACAAAATTGGCGGTATCTCTAGCGAGCAGCTCATGGCTGTTGAGGTACTTTGGACACCGCAGGTTTCAGGAGAAACCCTCACAGCCGATGAACTGATCGCCGAGTATCCCAACCTCAAGCTGGTTTAACGGCGTTCTCAGTGACGTTTCTGGTGGGCGATCGCGCCCTAGTAGCGGCCAAAAAATAGCCACATAACGGAAGCTTTTTATTCAAAGCTTCCGTTTTTTTATCCGTTTCTTTAAATGAAGCTCACTTAAACGTGTATAACTTTTCGACAAAAGTGGTTAAATGAACCCGACTGCTGTTATCACTGCTGTTAGCCACCGTCCAAAAGCTACCGTGCACATGACTCAATGCAGTCTCTTAATGTGTGAAGAGAAATAGAAATGCTGGTATTGCTCACCCGTATACTCCTATGGGCCTCAGTCGGATACCTCCTCTGGTACGTCCTAACCAAAATCATTCCTAGACCGTACCTTGCCTGGTTTGGGGGCTCTGTGCTGATTGTGCTGATTGTGCTTTCTGTAGTCGATTCTGACAGCAGCACCGTACGCGGTATCTGGCAAATTCTTTCCTTTCCACTCACGCCGCTAGGGGCATCCGTCATCCTATTAGCAGGGGCGCTCACGCAAGGCACTAAAAACGTCAGAGGCACGCCCGTTGCGGTCGCACTCACTATTTTGATCCTCTGTAGCATTCCTCTCTTCGCCCAGCTGCTCGTCAGCGATGCCGAAAAGTCAGTCATCACCGCCTATCGAGAGCAGGCCGCTATTTGCGGTGAAGTCTGCCCCGCTGGCACAGTTCCTACCCAGGGAAATGTTGGCCAAGCTGCGGCGATTGTAGTCCTAGGCGACAAAAGCGATATTCAGCTGCCCGAGGATGCGCCTAATGTAGCCACCAACACGACGCTCGCACCTCGGCTCATTTATGCAGCCAGTCTTTTCAATCAGGCCTTCAACCAAGGGGCAAACCCAACCGTGATTGTGACGGCGGGCAACGATAAGGAAAATACTCGGCAAAATGGTGTTATTCGGGATATATTAACCAGAAATGGCGTTCCAGCTGCCAAAATCAAAACCCTCGATACCGGTTTAGATATCAGGGGTGCGGCTGTCGGCGTAGAAGAAATACTACAGAACAACGGCGCGATCCGGGGTAGAGAAGTCAGGCGAAAACAGGGCACTCGCAACGATCCCCGAGTAGTGGTCGTCGCCCCAGCCATGCTGATGTCGCGAGCAGCACTCAGCTTTGAACGGTTAAATTTGGAGGTCATCGCCAAGCCCACTGACTTTTATACAGCGGGCATTAGGAGCAATGACCTGCTCGAACAATTGCCCGAACTGCTGCCTAGCGCAGATGCCTTACAGCTCACCTCCCAATACTGGAACGAGCTGCTGACTTCCCTATATTATTTCTTAAGAGGATGGCTGCCAAACTTCAACTTTGGCTGGAACTCCAACATCGAAATTTGACGTGGATTTGAGATTGATTTGAGGTGGCAAGGTGCAAAAGCAGTGTGAGCGGTTGCGAGGCCAGCCGGACTAAGGAAGTTAAGCGCTATCCTAGATAACATCGGTATCTCAAAACACCAAAATCGCCTCACCCTATGGCCCAATCTGCCAAATTTGTTCGGCTAGCCGCCTACCTCAGGCCACACTGGAAAGAAGTTACGTTGGGCTTAGTCGCTCTTTTGGTCGTTAACGCCATTGGGGTCACTATCCCAATCACGATCGGTAAAATCGTCGATGAGCTAACCGTCGCTTTTAACCTCGGCCAAGTCATCCGGTCTGTGCTCCTAGTGCTGGTACTTGCCTGCATTATGTGGTTTATTCGCATGGCCTCGCGCATCTTTTTGTTTGGCGCGGGCCGCAAGGTCGAGTTCGATCTTAAGCAGCGAATTTTTGAGCACCTGCTTACGTTAGAACCCGCTTATTTTGCTCGTAATACTATCGGCGACCTCATCAACCGGGCCACCAGCGATGTTGATAATATTCGTCGCCTGCTGGGGTTCGCGGTGCTGAGCATCGCCAACACATTTTTCGCCTACGTCATGATTGTGCCTGCAATAGTTGGGCTCAACGGTAGCGTTGCCTTCTTTTCGCTGGCTGTGTATCCCTTCATGTTTGCCGTCGTAGCTGTTTTTGGCAACCGCCTTCGCAGGCAGCAGCTCGACGTCCAAGAAGAAATCTCTAGCCTCAGCGACCTCATTCAAGAGGACATGGGCGGTATTTCTCTTGTCAAAATCTACGCCCAGGAAGAAAACGAACGTCGTGCGTTTTCCAAGCGTAACCAAATGCTTTTAAAGGCAAATCTTGCCCTCGCCAAAACACGAAATACCCTTTTCCCGCTGCTAGGGGGATTTGCCAGCTTGAGCCTGGTGATTGCTTTAGCCATTGGCTCACAGGCTATCATTGCTGGCTCGCTCACAGCCGGTGATTTTGTCGCCATTACTTTATTTATTCAGCAGCTCGTCTTCCCCACGGCGCTGCTAGGCTTCACCATTACTGCCTACCAGCGCGGCGAAGTCAGCCTGGATCGCGTCGAAGCCATCTTCGAGGCGCAGCCCAGAATCCGCAGCACCCACCAGGCTATTCCTTTACCCAAGCCGACTGGGCGGTTGCAGGCGCGTAACCTAACGTTCACCTATCCTGGATCGACACGCCCTGCCTTAGACCGAGTTAATTTTACGATTGAGCCAGGTCAAACGGTAGCTGTGGTTGGCCCGATTGGTTCTGGCAAGTCTACGCTGGCGATGGCCCTACCCCGCCTTTTAGAAATTGATCGTAACGAGCTTTTTTTAGATGGGCATGATGTTACTCAAATAGAGCTTGCTGACTTGCGAGGCGCGATCGCCTTCGTCCCCCAAGACAGCTTCCTATTTAGTACCACTATCAAAAACAACGTCCGCTACGGCGATCCGATGGCCGAGCAACCCGCCGTAGAACACGCCGCCAAAGAAGCTCAACTCTACAGCGAAATTCTCACTTTCCCTCAGCAGTTCAAAACTTTAGTAGGCGAGCGCGGTATTACCCTCTCCGGCGGTCAGCGCCAGCGCTCGGCTCTTTCTCGCGCCCTGTTGGTAGATGCGCCCATCTTGGTGCTAGATGATGCGCTCTCTAGCGTAGACAATCAAACCGCCACTCAAATTTTAGACAATCTTTCTAGCGAGACTCAGCGGAAGACGGTGATTTTTGTATCGCATCAGATGTCAGCAGCGGCTTCGTGCGATCGCATCCTAGTCATGGACGCAGGCCACATTGTTCAATCCGGCACTCACAGCGAACTCGTCACCCAACCCGGTCTCTACCAAAATCTTTGGAACCAGCACAAGCTCAAAGAAGTTCTCCAGTAGGTTCTCAAGCGATGTCGCTAGATAGGATATGTGTACTGGTATTGGTTTAGGGGCGATCGCTCAACATAAAATCATCAGATGCTATACTCTCAACGGTTAACGACTGAACTTTTGAAAGGCCAGAACCGTAGCAGTAGCAGGGTTGGCTAGTTCATATCTTAGGCGTCGGCAGTATATGTATCTATCAATATTGAAAAACGGGTGCCCTACTCAAATAATATATTGCCGGTTCTATAAGTAGAAGGCATAGACATCAATGGGAATGATAGCAATGATTTGGGTTTACCAGCCTACAAGCAGCGATATTTAGACAGAAGGGTTTCCTACCTGATCACCCAAATAAGATGATCAGGCGGAATCTTTCCCTAAACAAATAGTCAGATGGCTTCTCACCTTTTCCATACACTTGCTACTATTCGAAAATGTTACCGATATGCAACTCAAGCTTACAGATGAAGAAATGCAAGAAGCTTACAGGATCTCAGCAAATTGCACCGCAAATGTAGAAAGTTTGTATCAACGCCTTGAAATGCTGACTTGGGGAGACGGACTGCTGGAATTCAGAATGCAGGCAGGCATTGGTCTTTTGCCCTGGATGGAGCAGCTTCAAGAGCTAAGCGATCAGGTCAATAGGAGGTTGAGGTACTCTGGGATACCCTTTGGCCCCACTGTAGAAGCTTATCAAGAATGCATAAATAGTCAAAAAAATAATGCAGTCAAAAAACAATGAAATTAGAGAAAGGGGCTAGGGAAGCTCTTGAGAAATTTGTTATCGATAATAGAAACTTAGAAGAATTAGAGCAAAAAATATCTAGATTTAATATCTTTGAAGCTATTGGGATGGTTCGACAAGAGATTAAGCATTCAAACTTCATCCAATTTTTGTTACCTAAATTTAGGCCAAACAAGGGGCAGCGTGCCGTAGGGAAAAAGGCTGCAAGCCTTGCCAAAAGAGGAAAAGTGGTGAACGCTTGATAAAAGCAAAAACTACCAGCGTTTATCACAATGAATACATTAGAGTCTACC
>JBGTGK010000047.1:0-13355 GCA_041746795.1 Phormidesmis sp. | reverse complement strand
GCAGCGAGCCCAACGCTCGAAGCAGATAGAAAACTACCCCAAAGCCGCTCAGCAGGTTATCCGGCAGCAGCAGGCTAAGTGTCCCAACTGTGGCCAATCTCTGTTCAATGGAGAGGATATCCACATCCACCACACGATTCCACGCCGTCAGGGAGGAACCAACCACAGCTCCAACTTGGTGGCCGTCCATTTAGTCTGCCACTCACAACTCCATCGATGACCGATTGAGATTGCTTGAGCCGTATACAGTGAAAGTTGTACGTACGGTTCTGAGGGGAGGGAGGGGGCTATATCTAAAACCTCCTCCTTTACCCGACTGCTACTGGCATAGATTTTAGAACTTCTTACTTTTTTGTTGTTCGCTTGAATTGCTTAGAGCAGTGTCAACATTCTATACAAAACAAAAGATCTGCTGAAAAATTTGCTACGATTTGCAAGCCACCCTTAAGATAGCCTCGCCGGGAAATTTAGTACTACTATGCAAATAAAAAAACTAGAGTACTACGATGATGAGTATAAATGGAAGCTAGCGGAAGTCGATTTTTTGCCGAATCTTAATCTTCTAGTTGGCGTATCTGGCGTGGGGAAAACAAGGATACTCAGATCTATTTATAGCCTAAAATCCATAGCTAATGGTGCATCCCTAAACGGAGTCAAATGGAATGTTTGCTTCATAGCAGACAACAATCTTGAATATGCTTGGAGTGGAGAGTTTGAAACAAAAGAAAGTACCATCTCGATTGATGAAGGCCCAGAAGAAAATGAGCAAGTAAAACTTATAAGCGAAAAATTAGTTTGCAATAATGAAAATATTATAATTGAGCGAAAAGACTCAGAAATCATATTCAATGGGAATACAACCCCTAAACTCTCACCTTTTGAAAGCGTCATCGAACTACTGAAGCAAGAAGATCAAATTACTCCTGTAAAGAAATCATTAGATAAAATCATATTGACTGAATCTGATAATATTGATCGAGTTTGGCGTTTGCAATTATCTGTTTTTAAAAAATATGAAAATTCTTCGCTCTCCGCTTTAAAAGAAAGTGGCTTACCATTGCAAATAAAACTAGCCATCCTTTACAGAACACTTTCTGAAGAATTCAACAAAATCAAAGAAGCTTTCGTGGCGGTTTTTCCAAATGTCTTAGACGTAAAGATTGAGACTATAAAAGATGAAAATTTTCCTATCGCACTATCTAAATTATTAAAAGATGCTACCACCGTTAGCATTAGAGAAAAAGGCGTAAGTGATTGGATTGAAAATATTTCTTCAGGAATGATGAAGACGTTGATGTATATTAGTGATCTATATCTAGCTCCTGAAAACTGTATCATTCTAATCGACGAATTTGAAAATAGTTTAGGTATTAATTGCTTGGATAGTATTACTTAACTTTTGCTAGATGATAAAAAATCACAGTTTATTATTACTAGTCATCACCCCTACATAATAAATAACTTTAGCCCTGCTTACTGGAAAATAGTAACTCGAAAAGCTGGCTTGGTAACCGTTAAAAATTCAGAGGACTTTCACATATCTCAGGCTAGGCAGAAAGCATTTATTGATCTGATTAATGTTCTAAAAGACGAAGCAGACCTAGAAGAGTAGTGATGAATATTTACTTCTTGGTTGAAGGGAATAGTACAGAGAGAAAGATATATCCTAAATGGCTTGAATACCTCATCCCAAATCTAGTAAGGGTTAGGTATTACGATTAAGTCAAAGATAACAACTATTACCTCATCAGTGGAGAAGGTTATCCTAGGATTTTGTATGATGGACTTGAAAATGCTGTCGATAAAATTTCAGAGGCTATCAGATACGATTATCTCGTCATATGTGTCGATGCTGACGAGGAATCAGTGGATGAAAGAATTCAATATATTCGTGACTTTATCAGCAATAAAGCAATTAACCTAGGAAAAACTAAAGTTGAAATTATTGTGCAAAATCGGTGTATAGAAACTTGGTTGCTAGGCAATAAGAAGATTTTTGACTCTAGACAACCGTTGGAGTCTCCATTGGTGGACTACGTAAATTACTACGATGTCTCTCAGAGCGACCCTGAAGAAATGGGGAAGTATGAAATGAGAAATCATGCTGACTTTCATTATGAATATCTGCGAGAAGTTTTCAGGTCGAGGAATACAACATATAGCAAGAAAAATCCTAAGAATGCCAAAGAAAGATATTATTTCGACGAACTTAAGAAAAGAGTACAGGTTCAGCCTCAAGATCTTCAAACTTTTCAACTTTTTCTGGAGTTCTGTGAGAGAGTCACAAATGTCATGGCTCAAGGAGTTGAGGAAAGCGCTGAGGAAAGCAGTTAATATAAGAAGCTATAGATTAGAGGAGACATGATGTAACGGTTTTTATAACCCTAGAGCATTTCAAAGAAACTAGAGCCTTTGCATGGAAAGGATTCTAGTGCGATCGCACATCTCTTGTAGGTTGGGTTGACGAAGGAAACCCAACAATTCCAGAAGGCTTCTATTACCAACTCACTGTGGTATTGCATAGCAATTGCCCATCGGGAATAGACCTAGGATACGCAGGTGGAGTGCTAAAGTAACGATAGGTGTTTGGTTTCGCTAGCTCAACCCAACCTACTGGCTAACTAGGCCGTTAGGCCTAGAAAGAGTTATGAGAGCTGCTAAAGAGAGGGTTTAATTCGGGTGAAGATACTCTTGATTTGAAGCAAATACGGTGTTTGTTCTTTCTATAGCTTGTATGATCAGATATTCAAAAAGCATTTAATTATACTCCCCAGGAAGAACGGTTTTTATAACAGTAACTCCGCCAAATTTCTTTCCTGACATTCTCAGTAATTCATCACCTGAAAATTCAAAACCAAGTTTTAGCGCTATTCGCGCAACATCATCGGCAGTTGATGCTGTGAGCACCTCACTTTTAATTGCAGGTTCAGACTGCATTTTCTTTAAAAATGCCTCAAGTTGATCTAAAGCCATATCCTCAATCCTTATTCTCGCTAGCTGGTCATCTATTATTCTTGCAGATCCCAAATGGGTTTTATATTTCTAATCGGAACTTCATCAGCTCGTAGAAGGCCCGAGACAGCTCTCGGCGGGTGAGCTTTTGGTTGTCTTGGGGGATGTTGGCGATCGCCCGTCCATGCGCTGCGGGCAACGATGCCTTAATTAAAAAAGACAGCTGCTTGCGGGTAATCATATCGTCGGGCGCAAACAGGCCGTTGCCAACACCGGCAATCATGCCCTGAGCTTTGAGCGTTTCGATATTGCTATAGGCCCAGTGCCCGCCAGGAACTACGTCACGGAAGCTGGGGCGTGAAGGGCTGATTTTTTCTAGCTCCAACAGACTCACTAGCGCTGTTGAAACTACGGCCCTCGAAACGTTGGCGTAGGGGCGAAAGTGTAGATCGTTGACGTTTTCACTGCGGATGACGCCAGCTGCGGCCATCACTTGAATCGCTTCAAAGTCAGGATCGTCGTGGCCGACATCATCAAACCAAAAAATGGGCGCGCCGTTGCGGGTGATAAAGCCCTGAAGCTTTCTCATCAGAGGCAGCGTTTCAACAATGCGGCGAGGACTCTCTCCCGTCCACACGGCAAATACGGCTAAGAATCCGCTGGCTTCTCCAATGGCCCATTCCATCGGATGCATTCGGTAGGCGGCGTTGGTGATATGGGTGGTGCCGATGCTTTTGGCTGAAAGCACCAGGCCATCGGTAGTCATGGGCACGAGCGACTTTGCTGGCAAAGAAAAGGGTAAGGCGATAACGTCTCCGCCTTTAGGGGAGACATGGCCAGGAACCAAATTGCCGTGCAGATCGAGGTAGTGATACTGCCCAATGCCTAAGCTGTCGTTAAAGCAGCGGGCGCGGGCCTGGTCGGGGAAAAAGGTTTCGGCGACGTCTTCGTGGCGAATGGTAGTGAGGGCAATGCCTCGGCGAGCTTCGCGGATGTAGGGCTCTAAGGCGATGCCGTCAGGGCTCCAGGTGAGGTCGCCTCGGGGCTTAAGGTCAGGAACGCCGTGGGTTTGCAGGTAGTAGATGTAGGCTTGGGCGCGATCACGTGCCTGCTGAATCAAAACCCGCCGATCTTCTCGGCTGATCCCAATCAAATGCCCATGCCGAAAGTCATTGCCGCAGCACTCCACTTTCTCGGGATGAAGAGAGGTGCCCCAGTTAATCACGGCGACATCGCCTACACTTACTAATTTTTCGTTGAGCGACTGCCGCTGAATTCGCCGATAGCGGAAAATTCCAAAGGGCGCAAAGAAGTTTCGCTTTTGCCAGCTGCTAGGCTTTTGCGGGCTGCTAGACTTTTGTGGGCTGCTAGGCAGCTTTAGCCAGTAGTCGCTGGTAAATTCGTTAGAATCCAGCCAGGGCTCATGGTCGTAGCCTTTGGGGGCAGCCATTTTTCGCCCTTGTCCGGGCGCAGTATGCTCTACGGCCACGTTAAAGGTAAACGACTGCTGACATTCGGGGATGGCGTGATCGCCCAAAATAGCCTCTCCCGTATCATTCCGCGACTCCTGCCCCACCCGCGAAGGCAAATTCGCCAGCTCCAGCAAGTCGCCAAAGTCGGTCGCTTCCAGGGTGACCAACGCATTGACTATAAAGCGATTGCTGGTAAAGCGATGCTGAAAGCTCACACCAGTAACGCGCTGCAATTCAGTGTCTGAGGAGGCTACCATCAGCACCTCAGTTGGTTCACTGTCAGGAACTATCCGCAGCCTGCCAGATTCTAAATAAGGTATTAGCGGCTCATGCAGCGCCGTTGCCGCCGTCACAGGCGTGGTTGTCATGGGGCATACCCAAGCGCCCCCAGGGTTTTGCTGTGCCTTGCCTTGTATGGGCTGTAGCTCCCGCGATCGCCGCCTAAACTCCCGCTGACTTTTAGAAATGGCAAACTTCTCGCCCTTTACGGTGCTAAAGCTGTCGGTTTGCTTCAGCAAGTCGCCATCGTCCGAAGCTGGTAAGCCCTGAGCCGTAAACTGACCGCCGACCATCTTTTGCGGCTGTACCAGGCAAACATCTACATTCAGCTTCAGTGCCGCGAGCGTTGCCGAATAGGCCGCCGTCGATCCGCCCACCACTAATATGGAGCAGGTCAGGGTGCTGCCACTATCTGGCCGGGTGAAGGCATCGTTGCCGGTAAATACGCCGTTGCTTTGATTGATTTGACTCATCGCGATTCAAGAGACTAGCGGGTTGATTAGGGACTATTTAACCTAATAATCCTCTATAAGACTAATTTAGAGGAATTTCTGCCTAAAAATTATCACTATTTGTTTTGCCGTGAGGCGGCTCTACGGTTGAGCCAATCAGCCCAATCGCGTACGCTTGTTTTCATCTGCCCTGCCCGTTTGTCGGCTGCATGGGTCGAACTCCTAGAGATTGTTTGATGACGGCTGAGTTCACAGCTGAACGACTTACTTCGACGCCTGCCAAGCTGCCAGCTTATGCGGTTTCTCAAGCCGCAGATAGCGGACTGGGCAAACTTCCGATCGCTCGTGCGGCAAAGATGCTTTTGGCAGAAGGGACAGCGGCGGCTCGTCAGCGAGAGTTGGAACGGGCGATCGCACTATTCCGCCAATCCCTCTCGCTCCAGTGTGAGGATCCAGCCGTTCGGCTCAAAGCTATGGCGCTCGCGGGCTGCTGCGATTGGATGTGGACGAATTTGAGGGCGCGATCGCCGACTTCACTCACGCGCTCAAGGTTCATCCTACTTTTGCCCAATGTCATTTATGGCGTGGCTTTGCGCAGCTACGCAGCGGCAATTTTCAGCAGGCCGCAGGCGATTTGTCCCGCGCTATAGAGGCGATTCCTACCTGCGCCGAAGCCTATAACCATCGCGGCATTGCCCGCTTTTATCTCAACAAGTTTGCAGCGGCGATCGCCGACTTCGATCAGGCAATTCGGCTCAATCCAAAATTCGCTGACGGTAAGTTCGATCAAGCGCACTCAGATTTTGATGCGGCGATCGCGCACTCTTCAGACTATGGAGCAGTCTATGGCGATCGCGCTTACCTACGCTTCAAGTTGGGTGACTGGGTGGGGGCGATCGCCGACACCGATCAGGCCCTGGCGCTAGCAACCTCACACGGCCAACAGCTTAAAGATATTTACGCTACCCGCTGCCTAACCGCCTTTTGCTTAAAAGAATCTACTCAGGGACTTCAGGCCTTTGAACAACTTATCGCCCTCATCTCTGCCCAATAGTCAGATTAGTCAGCTCAGTCGTCTTCCCATACCTCAAAGGCCTCCACATCAATCGACTCTATTGGCTTTGAGCGATCTGGCTTTGAGCGATCTGGCTCTAAGTGCCCTGCTTCTGAGCGATCTATTTTTTTGGGTCGCTTAAACCGATCTAGCGTCTGGCCCAAAGAACGACCTAATGACGTGTTGCCCAAGCGATCTTCCAGACGAGTGTTGTCTATTTGATCCTGCGCCTTGTCCTTGGCCTTTTTGAGCTGAGCCTGCATCTGCTGCTTCACCTGCTCAGTTTTACTCTGAAGCTGCTCTGTAATATCTGGCAAAGAATTCCCCTCTACCAGGTCTTGATTGGCTAGCTGTTCGTCGGTAAACTGCCTGGCTCGCTGCTTAATTTGATTCGTCACCTTACCTGCAAATGACTGACCTTTTTGCAGCAGCTCATTGAAGTCGGTCGGCATTTCGGGCAGCTGTTCGGGTCGCCAGGAAGCAGAGCGGCTAGAAGCCGTAGGGGCGGTTGAAGGCTGGGCATAGAGCTGCGATGGCAAAGCCCCTGCTGCGAAGGATCGCCGCGCATCTTCCTCAGCAATCATCATCCGCTTACGACCGGCGCTAATAATCGCCTGAGGCTCAACGGCGTATACGGTGAGAGTCTCTTCTTCAGCCAAAGCTTCACCAGGTTCTGCCAGCGTCGCGCTGTCTTCTACGATAGCTTCCGTCACCTGTTTTGCCGCTTGCTCTGTTACTGCACTGAGCGCAAACAAATACTGCTGCACCTTACCCGTAGCCCGATCCAAACAAAGATCAATCACTCGACCAATGTGGTCACCGCCGTCTGTCCACACTTCCAGCCCTGTCATATCTTGCGCTGCCTTCAGCGACGATTCACTCGCTGAAGGCACATTCGTATGCACCACAATGCTGTCCCGGCCAACGTTCACTAGCTGAGACCAGCTCAAAGACTGCTTACGGCCCATCAGTCCCGCCGCCTTGTACACCAGCCCCACCACCTGAGCTAGCTTCACATCTACCAGCAGATGCTCCACCATCCCCACTTCTTCAGCCGTTTCATAGGCCATCACCCCTCGCCCCACTAGCTCACCCTGGCGAATCATTGCTGCATCCACATCAGCCACCTCTAAAAAGTCACTACCTACTCTTTCACTATCTTTAGTTTTACTTGATTCAGAGCGATACTGTGGTATTTGACGACCCTATACCCGCGAGCCAAGCCTGCCATCAGACCAGTCGTATATCTATAATTGGAGTTGCCTGAGCTATAAGGACAGCTTTTATGGAAACCAAACGATCTATTTTCGGCGAGTTCAGGCTGCAAATCACCATCCTACTAAGCCTCGTCGTCTTGCTGTGGGTGATTGAATTTATCGATCGGCTAGTGTTCGGAGGCGCGCTAGACCTTTGGTTTGGCATTCATCCTCGCACGCTCAGCGGTCTGTGGGGTATTTTATTTGCGCCCTTTTTGCATGGCAACTTTGCTCACCTGTTTGCCAATACGGTGCCGCTGGTGACTTTGGGCTGGCTGGTGATGCTGCGAAGAACTAGCGACTGGTTTGTGGTGAGCGCGATCGCGGCGCTGTGTAGTGGGCTGGGTACCTGGCTGATTGGCGCATCGGGCTCTACGCATATTGGCGCTAGCGGCGTTATTTTTGGCTACTTTGGCTTTTTGCTGCTGCGAGGCTACTTTGAGCGTAGCTTTGTGGCGATCGCCTTCTCCATCCTAGTCACTGTCCTATACGGCAGCATTCTTTGGGGCGTGCTTCCCAATCAGCCAGGGATTTCATGGGAAGGTCATTTGTTTGGGTTCTTAGGCGGTGTTGTGGCAGCGTGGCTGCTGGCTGAGAAGTCGGTTAAATAGTTGGCTGCGGCTTCCACGGCAGCAACCGCATTTTCGTAGAGCATTCGAGTGGGGCCAAGTACGCCCAAGCTGCCAACCGGCCCTGGTGAATTGCCATACGTCGTCGTCACGAGTGCGCAAGACTGCATAGGCTCTACGGGGTTTTCTGCGCCGATCCAGATGCGCAGGCGGCGGTTGCCGAGAATGTCTTCGTCTAATCGGTCATCGCTGCGGGTGCTGGTGGCGGAAATTAAAGGCCATAGCTGGTCGCGACCGTCTTCTAAGAATTCTATGATGCTGCGGATTTGGCTGCGCTGTGAAAATTCGGGCTGATCGAGCACTTCAGCTAAGCCGCTAATTAGGATTTGGGTGGCAGGGGGAGTGCGCGATCGCCTCGCCAAGTCCACAATCGCCTGCTCCAAATCGCGAGCATAGCGCGCAAAAGCCTGATCCAGCTCGCTCCAGTCCAGACGAACGTCTCGAAGCGCTCGGCCTTTAAGCTGCTCAGTCAAAAAATTAGACAAAATTTGCAGCTCATGGTCACCCGCTCCCTCCCGCTCCCTCCTCGGCATAGACATCAAAATAGAGTGACTATCGCAGGTATCAATCACGACCAGCAGTAGCTGATCGTCACTCACCCGCACGAGCTGCAAGTGCTTAATTTTGGCCTCCTTGCGATGAGGCATCGTCACCAGCGCAATATATCCACTCAGTCTAGCGAGCACCTGAGCCGCATCTTGTAGCAAGGCCTCCATCACCTGACCGTTCCAGCCTAGCTGCTGACTAATCATGTGCTCCATTTGCCGAGTCAAAGGCTCAGAGGGCGTCATTAGCTCATTGACATAGGCGCGATAGCCTGAATCCGAAGGGATGCGTCCGGCTGAGGTGTGGGGCTGATAGAGCAGGCCAGAATTTTCTAGGGCGCTCATGACGCTGCGGATGGTCGCCGAACTCACCTGGAGGTTGTAGCCGCTGACCAGGGACTTAGAGCCCACCGGTTCGGCGGTGCTGACGTAGTGCCGTACCGTTGCTCTCAAAATATTTTGTTGTCTGGCATTAAGCTGCATTGATTCAGGTGCCTGTTGAATGGGGCCGAGGTGGACGAGGCCAAGTTGAATGAGGCCAAGTTGAATGAAGCTAACAGCAAAACCGCTTGCACGGCTGATGGAGAACAGCCTTACCTAATTGTGCATTACATTAACCGATACTTAACCCAGTAGCTGTAGCGACGAGGTCTAAACGATCCCCAATTTCGCCGGTTGTTTTTCAGGATTGTCCGTATCTACAGATGCACTCGTGACTAATGTTCGGCAATGTTCTCGATATCCTGGTAAATTCAGAGAGTTGTGGCAATTGGATTCCTGCTTAGCCAGGTTATGCCGTCATGTCTGACCTTCCGTTTACCCTCGATCAGCTGCGAATTTTGAAGGCGATTGCCGCTGAGGGCAGCTTTAAGCGGGCTGCTGATAGCCTCTATGTCTCTCAACCTGCGGTCAGCCTGCAAGTGCAAAATTTGGAGCGATCGCTGGCCGTTCCCCTGTTCGACCGAGGGGGTCGCCGCGCCCAGCTAACTGAAGCCGGACACCTGCTGCTGGAATACGGCGATCGCATCCTTAGCCTATGCCAGGAAACCTGCCGCGCCATTGAAGATCTGCAAAATCTTCAGGGCGGCACCTTAATCATTGGCGCTAGCCAAACCACCGGCACCTATATGCTGCCGCGAATGATCGGGCAGTTCCGCCAGCGCTACCCCGAAGTCGCCGTCCAGCTGCATGTCCACTCTACGCGTCGCACCGCTTGGGCCGTTGCCAACGGCCAAATAGACCTGGCTATTATTGGCGGTGAAATTCCACCAGAGCTGCAAGAATCACTAGAAGCTGTCGCCTACGCTGAAGACGAACTGGCCCTGATTATGCCAGTCTTTCACCCCCTGGCGACCAGCGATGTAATCGCTCGTAGTGACCTTTACAAGCTCAAGTTCATCACGCTCGACTCTCAGTCCACCACGCGTAAAGCCATTGATCAGGTGCTCACAAAAGGGGGCATCGAAACCCGCCGGCTGAGAATAGAAATGGAGCTGAACTCGATTGAGGCGATTAAAAACGCGGTGCAGTCAGGATTGGGGGTTGCTTTTCTATCAACTTCTGCGATTGAGAAAGAGCTGCAAATGGGGGTGATTCACCGGGCTCGAATTGAGTCTGTAGAAGTGAAGCGAACGCTCTCAGTCATCTTCAATCCCAATCGCTATCGGTCTAAGGCAGCAGAGGCCTTTACCCGAGAAATACTGCCTCAGTTTACCAACCGAGACTTAGCCTTCTTTAAAGACAGCGCCAGCTCAAAAACCGCTAAGACAGGGCCAAAGTCTATGAACGCCAAAGCGGTCGCCACTGCGGCGGCGGCCGCTACCGAGGGTAAAGTGAGCACTAACGGCAGCGCTAATGGCACCAGCTTGCATAGCCCTCTGCATAGCACCAATGGTTCTGCCACCGGTTCTGCTGCCAGTTCTGCCACCAGCAAAGAGGCCGCTAAAGCAGCCCCTACCCAAATTCCTAACCCCGCCAAAGCTGTCGTTGACACGGATGCTAGCCTATAAAAACCGTTAAACTCGCCCCATGCAACTGCACTGCACCCGTCCTAACTGTCCCGCACCGACCAATAGCTTCCCCGATCTTGACAGTCCCAAAATTCCTAGGCCGCTGAAGCAAAAGTATTGCAGCGCCTGCCGCATGGAACTCATTTTGGGCGGACGGTACCTGCCGGAGAGCTTGCTGGGTCAGGGCGGCTTTGGCACGGCTTTTTTGGCTCGCGATTTTGACTCGCCCACCAAGCGGCGCTGCGTTGTCAAGCTATTTCAGCCGCCGGTCACCCTCACGCCTACGCAAATGGAGACCGCCCTCAGGCTGTTTGCTACCGAAGCCGAAGTTCTAGAACGCTTGGGCCTGCAACATCCGCAAATTCCTAACCTGTACGCCTACTTTCCGCTGCTGATTACCAATCCGCTGACGAATCGAACTGAAGAGCTGTTTTATTTGGTACAGGAGTTTGTTGATGGTGAGGACTTGGAGAAAGTTCTCGATCGAGAGGGCAAGTTTTCTCAAGGCGAGGTCGAAGATGTCCTGCAAGCCATGCTGGGAGTGCTCGATTTTGTGCATAGCAAGGGGGCCATTCATCGGGACGTGAAGCCTTCTAACATTATGAAAGGCCGAGACGGGCGGCTGTCTTTGCTTGACTTTGGTGCGGTCAAAGAAGTGACTGCGCCTTCGGGCTCTCAGCGCGGCCCGACGACGATTTCTTCGCCCGACTATGCGCCGCCTGAGCAAATTATGAATGGCACCGTCGATGCCACGTCTGATCTGTACGCGCTGGCGGCGACCTGCGTGATTTTGCTGACGAATAAAGACTCTCATGAGCTGCGTGATAGTTCTACTAATACCTGGCGATGGGAGCGATATGCGCGGGTGTCTTCGGGTCTTGCTCAGGTGCTTAATAAAATGTTGCAGGCTAGGCCGAGTGATCGCTACCCCTCAGCCAAAGCAGTTCTTGCCGCGATCGCCGCCAGCAGCGGGCAGCCTGCGGTCAATCTGCCAACCTCCCCTCAGACTGCGCCGTCTATGGGAAATTCACCTAGCCCACAGCCAATTTCACCGCCACCGGCACCCACACCGATCTCACCTCAGCGGGTCTCGCCAGTGGTCGCATCAGCACCTTCTCAGCCGCTTTCACTGATGCGCCTGCTGACGAATGCGGCGTTTACGGGTACGCAGGGCGGGCTGCTGGCGATCGCCACGCTGAGCATGTTGGGCACGACCCTTTTTGGCGGCGGCATTTGGCTAACCATGGTCGCTGTCCTGCTGCTGCTACAGGTTCGCCGCACGATTGAAGGCTGGGATTTATTAATTATTGCCGGGCTGACGCTTGCCGCAGTCCTTCTGTTTTGGCCGCTCAACCAGATTTTAGGGGGTGAGACGGTCCTGATTTTTGTTGTAGCCGTGATGGCAGGCGGAATTGCGGTGGCGATCGCCGTTTTATTTCGTCTCATTTTTCGCCTGGTATCCAATATCTTGTGAGGCATCCCTTATTATGGGACTTACACAGATGCCTCAATCGAGCGTTCTGAGCGCACCTTCACTATAAAACACGGGTTTTGACTTAAGTCCTATGGCTAAACGAAACGAGCTGCCTGCTCTGGTCGCATCGCTCCTGATTACCGCTGTAATTTTAGGTGCGGGTGCTTGGTGGCTGAAGGGCAAGCTCATGGGCGATGGCGGCGGCGTTAACTCATCTAATAGCGGCCAGTCAGGTCAGGTAGCCCTAGGCAAAGGGGCGCGCGGGGGCGGAGAGGGGAGTTCTGGGCGCTCTATTTTTGCAGCAGCCCCTGTTCGTGCTGATAAGCAAAGCGGGCTAGATGCGCTAGCGAAAGGAGACTATGCGAAGGCGCAAACTGAGTTTGAAGCCGCCCTCGAAAAGAACCGTAACGATCCTGAGTCGCTAATTTATTTGAATAATGCCAAAATTGGCGACGGCAGTGCTTATGCCATTGCAGTATCCGTGCCAGCGGGCAATGCGGCTAATCCAGCCCTGGAAATACTGCGAGGCGTCGCCCAGGCCCAAACGGACATCAATGACGCGGGTGGTATCGGCGGTACACCGCTAAAAGTGCTGGTATTTGACGACAATGGCGATCCTAGTACGGCTGCCAAGGTCGCCGCTGAGCTGGTCGCGAATTCAGAGGTGCTAGGCGTGGTGGGGCATTACACCAGCGATACCACCCTGGGCGCTGCCAGCGTGTATGAGCAAGGCAAGCTACCGATGATTTCACCGACCAGTAGCGCTGTGAAAATTGCGGATGCCGGGGACTACATTTTCCGGACGGTGCCGAGTGATCGCCTCGCTTCAGCCACCCTCGCTCGCTACCTGCTCAATAGCTTGAAGAAAACCAAAGCAGCTGTTTTTTATGACGGCGATAGCACCTACAGTCGTTCTATAAAATCAGAATTCACTCAGGAGCTATTGAGCAGCGGCGGTGAGGTGGCGGCTGATTTTGACATAACCGAACCTGGCTTTAGAGTGGGCAAGGCATTGCAGGATGCCAAAGACGCCGGGGCCGAGGTCATCATGCTAGATCTCACAGCCGACAAGGTGGACATCTCCTTCGATATTATTGCCGACAACCAGCGGGAGCTGCCGCTAATTGGCAATGACGAACTTTACGATCCTAGAATTCTTAAAGAGAGCGGAGCGGCAGCAGAAGGCCTCACGGTTGCCGTACCCTGGCATATTCTCAGCCATTTACAGAGCCC
>JBGTGK010000046.1:0-23872 GCA_041746795.1 Phormidesmis sp. | reverse complement strand
AGCTTTACTCAGTGGGTGAAGTCGCAGCTAACAGCGCTGGGGTTTTTAGCTGCTGAGCCTATGACCGCAAATGTCACACCCTTACAACAAACTTACCCAGGGCTAATCGTATTAATGAGCCCTAGATCTGAAAACTCACCGGCTGAGGCGGCGATTCGCCATCATTTGCAAAACAAGAGCTTAAAGTACTGTTGGATTATTTGCACAAACAAATCGTGTGAACCGGCTAGGCATATGGTTGATCGGCTGAAGCAATCGGGGGCCGAATCAGTAAGATTTTACTATGGCAGCGATCCGATAGAAGATACGGAGACTCATGAGCGATCGCTAACGTTGCTAGTCCCTGACGAGCTGATGGACGATCCTAACCATATCCGTAAGCTAATGGAAGGTATTTATGCTGATGCCGATAGAAATGGACTAAGTGAGGCTGAGGTAATTGCCGACTACACAGGCGCAACAAAGGGAATGACTGCTGGCATACTGTTGGCCTGTACTAAGCCGGAGCGATCGCTGCAATATATCTCTCAGGTACACTATCCCCAAATTATGGCGGTGCAGATTGCCTACAGGCTGAAGTAAAGGCGGCCTGTGAAGGGCAATGGCTGAGGATAGCTACTGGCTAAGCACCTCGGGCGATCGCAGTAGCCCGCATTTTTGGGTTGACATCCGTGGGCTAGGTAGGGCTAAGGTTTGAGCTGTTTTTGGCAAGCGAATCCAAATAAAACTCTCCTTCCTTCGCCACCTCTACCGCAAACCGCCGCCGCAAGCTCCAAGGCAGCAGCACCTCAATATGCGGTCGCCAGGCCCGCAGCCTCTGCCGCACGTTTGGATCATCATGGCGATACATCGCCTGATAATAAGCATCCTGCTCACACCGCGCCGCCAGCACCGCCAGCATCTGCCGCCGCTGCTCACCCGTCAGCGAACTTTGCACCAGCGATCGCGCCCCCTCATAGCTCACCCGCTCAAACGTGCCGTGCCGCAAAGAATTGCGAATATAGCGCTCATCCCACTCCGCATCAAACCTCACCAATAGCCGCCGCACCGGCTGATAATAGTCAAACCCCCAAGCCGCCGACATCCGCAGCTCAATCTCCTCCGGCAAAGGCAGCTCACCCCGCTGATAGCGCTCCTTCAGCGCCACCGGAACAGCGCTATCCTGCCAGCCCAAAGCCGTCAGCCCCTGTATTCGATCCAGCCGATAGTTGCGCCAGTCAATCGTATATGCGTGCCCCGGCACCTGCCCCCACCCACACAGGTAAGGCCCCCGCCGATAGTAATAAATGCAAACCGGATACACCACAACCTGGCATCGCTCCAGCCGCGAAGCACTCCAATAGTCCAGGCTGAGCGGCGGTACCGGCACCTGCTGCCAGTGCGATCGCAGCGCATCCTGCCAGTCTCCCACCCGGTCATGCCCCGCCTGCGGCACCACATAGTCCGTATGCACAAAGAAGCGCTGCTGCCCCTCAATCTTCTCCGAAAGATTAGCGGCAATCTCCGCCAGATCTGGCTGCATCAAAAAGGCCAGCTCACGGTAAACCCGCCCCGCCGGATACTCAGGCCAATCTGCCACTCGCCCATAGCCCAACACCTGCCGCCTCAGCCAGCCTAGCTCACACAGTCGCTGCAAATCACTCGCCAGCGTTCGGCGCGTCACCGCAAAAGGACGACAGGTTTGCAGCAGTTGTTCTATATCATCAGGCGATGCCCCTGCCCGTCGCAAGGCTAGCCGCCACTGATCTGGCCACTGGTCTGAGGACTGGTCTGGCCACTGGTCTGAGGACTGATCTGCAAACAGCCAGGCCGCCAAAGGTTTCTGACACGGACAGTCCACATCATGCATCCCTGGTATTTGGTCGCCGCCCGGATGAGACGCCGTGAAAAATGCAGACCGGCAGTCTGCATAGGAAAACGTTTTGGGTAGCCTCAGCCGCTGCACTGCTGCGCCCTTTTCCTTCTCCCCGTCACTTTCTTCTGCGCCATACAGCAAATAAAGCCACACCCATAGCCTCACAGCCTGAGCTAAATGCTGCTTCAGCGGCCCTCGAACTAACCGCTGCAACAGCGACACATCCGCCGGTTCAGACCAAATAGCAGTTACCATTGTTTTTCCCGAGCAGCCATTCAAACCACTATTCAATTCTGTTATTTCAATCGCGTTAACGTCAGCCCTGGCAGCTAGCCACAGCCCTGCGTTGGAAGAGGTTATTTCCAGCCAGCGCTATTGTAAAGTAAACCATCCGCTGTTTTGGCACTAGCACACCGCTCTAATTTTTAAACCGGCTCAACGTTATGGCTGCTATTGAACTGAGTGCGATCGCTCACCAAACCACCGAAGCGCTCCCCTACCAGCATTTACACATTCGCATTACAGCGCCCAACGGCATTATTGCCCCCGCCGACCTCAAAGGGCTCACCCTGCCCCCCGATATCATCTGGAGCCAAGGCGTTGTCATTGAAGGCAAAGCCCCCACCTGGCTCTACGCCTATCTCGTCCATGCTTGCCACATTGCAGCCTGGGTAGCCACCTTCGATCCTCGCTTAGGTCAAAACATCGCTCACGCAGGCGGTGGCGTTATTGTCGCCACCCACTCTCAGCAAGTTGAGGTCGGCCAGGTTCTCTCCATTGAGCTACCCCATCACCTTTATGCAGCTTAAAATATGCAAATTGAAGTCACCCGACTCGGCCACGCTGCCAGCCCCGAGCAAGCCGCCCAGAAAGTCTCTGAGCAAGTCTCTGGGCGAACCTCTGGGCGAACCTCTGAGCAAGCTCCAGAGAAAACCACCCAGCAAAACTTAGGACAGCGCCAATATCAAACCCTAAGCATTACCCAAACACTCCCCTGGCAGGCCATTCTGCCAGGGGAGCTAGCAACCCTTACCCTACCCGAAAGTCTCGACCTCAGCCGTGAGATTGTTCTTTATGGCAGCCTGCCAAACTGGCTATACGGCAGGCTTATAGACTTGTGCCATCCTGCCCCCTGGGTTGGCTGCTACAACGGGCCAGCCGGTGGCATTGTTGTCATCTACAGTCGAGTATCCACCCCTACCAGCGGCGACCTTATTCCCATCCAGCAAAACCAGTCTCCTTGTCCGGCCATTCTCATTGGCGGGCCACCCAACAGTGGCAAAAGCGTCTTTTCCAACGCCCTACGAGTAGCCCTAATGAAAGCGCTGCCCAATCGCAAAACGTATCTTCACCGAGCAAGTTGGGATGGCGAAGGTAACTGGGCATACGAAGCCGACACGCCCATGGTGAAGCAGTTCATTCAGCACAATGAATTTCGCATTCATGAAAATGCAGAAACCGCCAAGCTGATTCCAAGCTACTACCAGCACCATGCCAAGGTTGTGAAAAACCTGAGGTTGTTAAGTGACTGCGTGCTGATAGACGTAGGCGGAATGCCTCAAGCCGAAAAGCAGCCACTGCTAGAACAATGCACACACTACATTATTATCAGTCGCCTGCCAGAAGAGATCGAAAAATGGCATGAGTTCTGTGCGCCAAGCCTTCAGCCGCTTGCCGTTATTCACAGTGTTTTAGAGCCCGTGCAAACTACCCTACAGCAAACTCCTTTTTTGGAGATGGTCGCTGGCCCTTGGCTAAATCGTGCCGCCGCGAGCTTGCCAGCGTGCGTTTTGGAAAAGTGCGCTGAGATTTATGACTGACCCGTTTAGCGAGGTATTCCTAATCATGGCATTCAAAGGCTGACGATTTTTGTATCGGCTACTCGTAATACTCTGCTTAAGCTGGCGCTTATCTTCCAATCTTGACTGGTGCTAGGTCAAAGTCATGCAATACACTTTAGAGAATATGCAGCTTTAGCCGCTACGCGGTCTTATTACAACAGGGCTGAACCTAACGTTAGCGTTGGTCAGCCGGTTGCATTTTAATTTCTCTCGTAAAAAAATAGGAACAAGCCATGATCAAACCATCTGCCAAACTGCCTATCGCGCTAGCTGCTATCACAGCGTTGGCCCTGGTTGGTTTGCAGTCCTTTGCTGCTAAGCCTGCCCTATCTGAGATATCAACGATCCGCTCTTCTGCTCTATCTACACTCATAGCGACTGCCACAACGCCACCGAATCTCGTGCGTTCCATTCTGGGTGGGAAGCCTGCCTATGTTCTCTACGTAACCCGGAACGAAGATAATGTTTTGGTGCGCTGCTATCCTGGCTATCAACCCACCATTACAGTTCGAGCGATGGGGTCTAATCCGAATGCCAGCAACGCTCAAAAAGAAGGAGTGATGACCTGCCGCCGCTCTTCATAAAGCAGGATTTATTAAGGGCATTATGCTAGCCCTGCATCCGCAGGCTGTACTGATATAAGGGACAAAACACAGGCTAGGAGCGAGCCCGAGCGTTCTTTGCAATGGTTTCAAAGGTCTTTCCAGCAGGGCTATCCTTAACGGTAGATCGCGTGATGAGTCAGGAGAATACCGTGCTGCTTGAGGTGCGATCGCAAGGGCTCAGGCTCGGACGCCCCTACGAAAATCAGGCCGCTATATCCTTCGACATCAGAGGAGAGAAGGTTTGCGGCTATCGAGAGTATTTGGGCGTGATCTTCCAGATAGGAGACTAGCCAGTGGCCGAGCAGCAGTATCGTAAGCTCGTGACACAGCGTCTAGGCGCTAGCTTTGCTGAGGCCGCTGAAATTAAAACAGCATATCTGCCGGCTCCTGCCGCCGATCAGCTGCTGATTCGCAATCGGTTTGCAGGTATTAACGCCGGTTTTGATACGCTGCTGTGTCGGGGAGAAGTTCCCCATGTAAACTTGGTTCCTCCTTTGGACTTGGGGGTCGAGGCCGTTGGTGTCGTTGAGGGGGCGATCGCATCTGCGGTCGAAGTCGCTAGGCTCATTGGCTAAGCTTATTTATAACGCCTTTTTCTTCCCAACAGCATTGTAAGCAATGATCCCCGCTGAGCAAATAATGATGGAAAATACTGTTGTTGCGCTCAGCGGTTCGTGCAAAATTGTAAAAGCAAGCACTGCTGTGATAATCGGGACGATGCCCATAAAGGTCGCTGAAGTCACTGAACCAATCGTAGAAATAGCATAGGTCATTAAAAAGAGGGCACCTACGCTGACCAACACGCCTTGGAACAACACTTGCAGCAGAATCTCGTTCATGGTTGCGGTATAAATACCTTTTGGGGCCACCAACCATATGGGGAGAAACAGCAGCGCGTTTGTCCAGGGCACAGCAACCACCATAATCTCTGTTGGAATTTTCCAAACGCCTAAAGAAACGGTGTAGCCAGCGAGAAACAAAGCCGCGCAGAGGAGAAAAAATGAGCCCAGAAGATTAGCACCACCGCCTTCAAAAAGAATCAGCGCGTTCGCTAGCCCAATCAGGACGATGCCTACTAGCTTTGCACTAGAAACACGCTGCTTGATCCAAAGGTAGGCTATTGCAGCCGCTAGCAGGGGCAGTAAGCCGTTGACGATAATGCCTGCGTTTTGGGCGGGTGAGTTAGCTAATCCAAAAAAGCTGGCCATAGTATAGGGAAAACCGCAGCCCAAACCACACAGCGCCACCTTAGGATTAAAAACCCGCCGTAGGTTTCCTCGCTGCCGATAAAGCAGCGGTGACGTGGCGATCGCCGCAGTGGTAAATCTCAAAAAGGTAATGTCCCACGACGTTAGGCTTTGATGCACGCCCCAGCTAGAGACAATAATCCAGCCTGACCAAATCATCACAACGGTGAGGATGGCGGCAACGCCTAACTGATGGCGACGAATATTTTCACTAATCACTAAAGATTCCATTGAGACCTAGAGTATGTCGCCCGATGCTTCCATACTGCCCCAATCATTGTAAAGCAGCCGGTGTAAAGCAGCTCGGACTACCTTCTCTCATTAGCCCTGCGAGTCAAGGCAAAATATTTGTTTATTCGTTCTGTTCCAGTTTTACCTCGACTGCTCTAAAAGCTGTCCTGAAAGCTGTGCGACCATTGCCGCACGAGATGACACATTAAGCTTGCGAAACATTCGCTTTAAGGCCTGCTTCACCAAGTTCTCGGTAATCCAAAGCTCGGTGCCGATCGCTGCACTCGTATGACCTTGCGCTGAAATGGCCATCCCTATAATTTGACAAATCAAAGCGCATATTTTACTCGCATACAATAATTAAACAGTGCCATACAAGAGAAAAGCATGACAAGTTTAACATTCTTTACCACTGACCATAACCCAACTTATGACCCAACTATAGTCGAATGACACTGACTTAAGATTATGTTCTGCTCGGCGGTGAATGGAGTAAACAACTGCTTGAGTCCGCGATCGCCAATCGAAATTTCCAGCGTTATATACCGTGGCTTTTGCCAACGACCCAGCTACGGCGAAAATACTTGGCTAGGCTGGATTCTTTTAGGGTTAGGCAAATGGGCCGTCCGTGGGGACAGGTGCGCGATCGCCCCGCCCTCTGCCACTGATCCACCAGCGTTTGCATTTCACTTTGGCTGAGCACGGTACCGTTACGAATCGCCGTCCGGCAGGCCGTCGCCACCAAAGCCGCCTCTAAATTCGCGCCCTGACTCAGTTCTCTGATGGCTTCGGCACGGTCTTGCCGCTGACTCAAGGGCTCCGGGACGCTACGAATCGCCCACAGGTTATCGCCAAAAGGAGAAACTTCTATACCGATTTCACTCAGGCGCTCAACTTGTTCAACAGTGAGATCGTTTAGAACAATTGGCGAGGCGAGCGGCACAATTTGCCAGCGCTGCTGAAGCTGTTCGTAAAGCACGCGCTCGTGAGCAATGTGCTGCTCAATCAAACATAAACCGCCTGCTTGCTCGGCTAGAATATACATATTGTGGACTTGAGCGATCGCCCTCAGTTCAGGCTCCTCACCCGGCAGCTTATCAGAGAGATTAACCGTACCTAATAGACCTTCCTCACCTGTTGGATCGGGCTGTACCTGTCGTGAAACTCGATAGTTCCCTGCCTCCTCTGCGGCCTTAATTAGCGTGGTGGCCCGATGGATCTGGGCGGCTTCGCTGAGGGTGTCTAGCTGAAGGAGTTGGGTAATGGCTTTGGTGACGCGATCACACACCGCTTCTAACCCCTGCACATAAATCTCCGACTTAGCCGGATGCCGGTTCCAATCAAGCTGAGCAGGCGGCAGCTTGAGGTGCAAAAAACAAACGGGATAGCGGTCTCTGGGTAAGGTTCGCCGAAAGCTGTTGATAATTGCGTAGGAGAGTTCGCTAACCTCTACCGCCCTGCCGTTAATAGCGACGCGCACCCAGTCGGGCCTTCTGCGATGAGCGCGATCGGGCAGTCCCACTGCGAGATAAAGGCCGTCTTCAGCCAGCTCTCTCATATCGGTTTCATGTACATTGCGCAGCATCTGAGATATTAACGTTTTAGCCGTTTCTCCTGGCCACAGCGACAGCCAAGGGGCATCGTCTTTCTCTATTTTCCAGGTAACCTGAGGGTGGCACAGGGCCAACTGCTGAATGAGCTGGCTGACGGCTTTTACCTGCTGGGCCAAAGCCGGAACCTGTCGCCGGGCCTGCCAGCTGTGAAAAAGCTGACTAACGGTGATGACGGTACCAGGGGCGATCGCCGCTTCTCTAACGGCTTCAGGCTTGCCCTCACTGCTATAGCAAATGTGGTAGCCCTGCGCCCCTGTTGCCTGATCGCCCGCTGGTTGAGTGCCTACTTGAGGGCGGCTACATACTTCTAGGCAAGCGAGTTGGGCAATACTGTGTAAGGCTTCTCCGCGAAACCCCAAGCTGCGAACGTTCAGCAAATCAGGGCGAGTAGAGATTTTACTCGTGGCGTGGGCAGCGGCGGCCTGTTGCAAATCGGCCAGAGCCATCCCCGAGCCATTATCAGCAACGCGAATTTTCCACTGCTCAGGCCACAGGCTAACCGCGATGCGATCGGCTCCCGCATCTAGGGCGTTTTCTACCAGTTCACGCACCACCGCAGAGAGAGAATCAATCACCTCTCCCGCTGCCATCAAGGAGACAATTTCCTGTGTGAGCGGCTGAATGAGGGTCTGCTTTTCTGTCTGTTTTTCTGTCTGCTTTTTTGCAGCTATTTCATCCATAGCTATCAGTTTAGAGCCATAAGTTTAGCGTTAACAACTTAGTCAGCAGTTCAACTGGGGGCGATCGCCTTTTCTACTCTCTTGTTCACTTCCCTGAGGTGCTCACCCCGATCCGACAGGCTGTGCATTATTCCCAGGCGCATTTTCTTAAGTCCGTCAAATGCGCTTGGCCGGTTGGGACAATTCGTTTATTGGCGGCTGCTGTGGACTTTCTTACACGTATGTGAGCGATCGCCAAAGAATCGCTTGGTTTGGCCGCGGGGGGAGCGTAAATATACGGGTTTTTTTATCTTAGGGTCGGGTAAAGGTCGCCTGACTTCCGTATTTCTTTGGAGGTGCTAATCATGTCCTACGCAGACAATGAAACCACTTCTGTAAAGTACATGCAAAGTCGTTTAATTTTTCCCGAGGGGCATTTTGGGAAAAGTAAAAGGATTGTGTATCGCATCTTTACAGGTAAGCAGCCTGATCCTGGGGGCTTAAAGGGATCAGGCCTTTTTCTTTTTAAAGTGGGCTGAGCGCAGCCGAAAACCACTCACAGAATCTTATCTAGCCCATACACCAAAGATTTCAGCGGTAAGACGCGGCGAATAGAGAGCAGTACACCGGGCATGTAGCAAACGCGATCGCTCGTATCGTGCCGCAGCGTATAAGACTGGCCCGCCGCCCCAAAAATTACCTCCTGATGCGCAATCAGCCCTGGCAAGCGAACGCTGTGGATTCTGACGCCATCTTCTGTTTGCGCACCCCGAGCACCCGCCATTTTCTCCGTCTCTTCAACTTCAGGCGAATTGTATTTTTTATTCAATTCAGAAAGCATTTGAGCCGTCTTAACCGCCGTCCCGCTAGGCGCATCCGCCTTTTGGTTGTGATGCAGCTCAATAATTTCAACATGGTCAAAATGCTCAGCGGCCTGAAGCGCAGCCTGCTGTAAAAGCACCATGCCAATCGAAAAATTGGGAATCAGCAAACAGCCTGTACTAGCCTTATCCGCAAACTCTGCAAGCTCTTCAATTTGCGCAGCGCTCATGCCAGTCGTCCCCACTACCGGGCGGACACCATAGGCCAGCGCGGCTCGCACCGAGCCGTATACGCTATCAGGATGCGTAACATCGACCATCACGGCGCTGCTACCGCTAGGTGCTTCATTTTGAGCCATCACTAGGGTAGCTTCTAAGTCATTCATCACCGGCACTTCGAGCGGGCCTATGCCAATGACTTCGCCAACGTCCTCGCCAATCAGCTCAGGCGCACGGTCAATCGCGCCGACCAGCGTCATATCGCCAGCTTCTGAAACAGCCTTGACGATAGCTCGACCCATTTTGCCGAGGGCTCCGTTGACGACAACTGGAATTTTTCGAGATGCGCTCATGTTTGCTATTGCTGAGTGATGTCCTTCTACTGTACAGATTAGAGGTACAGGCCAGGGGTAAGGGCCAGAGATGATAAGAAGACCCTTTCACCCCGTGCTCAAAACCTACCCAACTTCAACCTGCTGCGTATCTACCGCATCCGTCCCCTCAACCCCTTTGGCAACTTTGACCATTTTGTCTAAAATAGCCTGGCTAGGCACTTTCCCCTTAAGCACAACGGTAGCGCTGGTTTGGGCGACCCAAAGCGTATCGATGTCGTCTAGCTGGCTGTCTTCGTCAAAAGCAAGGGTAACGCGCTTGGCCAGGCCGCTATCGTCAAATTCGCTATTGAGGCCTACTTTGTAATCAGGAATGTCCTTAGATTGGCCGCCAGCGGCTTGGGCAGCGCTACGATCGATTTTAGAGCTTGCGTTCGCTGGCTTGTCTTTACCAAATATTCTTGAGAAAAAACCCATAATACTCTCCACGTTTTAGTACCTAAAGCAGGTAGGGCTCCTGCTTCAGGTACTAAAGATATCCGTCCGCCTTAGATTACCTGTGTATCTTTAGAAACAAATTATTTTTGCCCTGCGACTGCTAGTCAACCACGCAAAGGCCAGACTTTTAAGTTTTAAGGTAGAGAATCGAATCGAAAGCATTCTATCGGCAACCAGATTCTATCAGCAACCAGAGTGTCGTCTAGGGCTGATCGGCAAAGGTTTAAACAGTAGTCGCGCTGCTGAAAAGATATCTTAACGGTCTACAGCAGGCAAAAAGAGTTAATAGGCGAAAACAAGGCAGCGAAAGCTTAAAGAGGCAGGACTTCTTACGTAAGCTATTTAGGGTAAGACAGCCCCTTATATGCTTATTATGTAAAGCTTATTTCAATTGGAACCGTAGTGATTGCATCTTTGCACTCTACGTAATTATGCTGTAAATATCGAAAAAAGCTTATGAGTACCCGGCTAAACGGCTAATATGACGAGGCTAATTATGACAGATGGATCGGGCAGCCTATTGCTGAGCTACATCAAATTATGTTGATAGCTTAGGGTCGTCCCGTGATGGCCTTGGGATAGGATTAGGGTGAGCCCATGCTGAATGTGAATCAATATTTGGGTAAGCCACCTGTCAGAAGCTAGCCTGTCAGAAGTTGGCCTGTAGTAGAGTTGGCCTGTAGTAGGCAGATATGGCTAGTAGGCTGATATGGCCCGGTTCACGTTTTTACCCTGTTTTCATTTCGGTGTTTTTGGCTTTTTACCTACTTTACAGATGCTTGTTTTCACATGCTTGTTTTCAGAGATTGGCGTAGATAGATGATAAACAGCCGTCCCAACACGAGTTACACGACTTCTCATAAGCTGCATCCTTTAAGCTTGCTGGCTCAGCTAATTAGCCGCCAAGTTAGCGGCTGTCTTAAGCTAACGACTCAAGCGTCGGAGTGGCGGCTGTTGTTTAACAGAGGACAGCTTAATTTTGCAACGAATTCAGCGGCTGCGTTCGACCGCTTAGACAGGCAGTTGCAAGGCTTAAGTCAGCCAGTGCCGAGCGCGGTGCGAGACCAGGCCAGGCTTTTGTTTGAGCAATCTGACGAAGTAGATGAAGTGGTCAGCCGCGACTACCGGGCGCTGTGCTGGCTAGTAGAGCAAAAGGCGCTGACGACTGAGCAGGCAGGCGGGCTGATTGGCTCTATTGCCGTTGAAGTGATTGAGCCTTTTTTGGGCATTCGAGAAGGCAGCTATGAGTTAGTTCCGGCGGCTCGAACCGAAGGCATTCCAACCTTTTGCAACCTTGATTTGCGGCCTATTGTAGAGCTGTGCCAGCGTAATAGTAAGCAGCGGGCAGCAGGCCAACAGGTGACGAGCAGCCTCTCAAGTGCGACTACGGCTGCTAGTGCTTACGGCACCCAAGCGAGCGGAGCGGGCTCAGCAAACGGGCCAGTAAATGGCCAGGTCAATGGCACCGGGCCGGTGGGTATGAGACCCAGCTTGCCAAACAGCATGAGCCGAACGACTTACACAGTGGCCTGCATTGATGACAGCCCTACGGTTCTCAATGCGATTCAAAAGTTTTTGGAAGATCAGAGCCTGTCGGTGGTGGCGATTAACGATCCGGTGAAGGCGCTGATGCAAATTGTGCGCAGCAAGCCAGACTTGATTTTGCTGGACATCACGATGCCAAATTTAGACGGGTATGAGCTGTGTGCGCTGCTAAGGCGTCATCCCCGCTACAAGCGAACGCCGATTGTCATGGTAACGGGCAACACTGGTTTGATTGATCGGGCTAGAGCAAAGCTGGTTAGAGCTTCGGGCTACTTAACAAAGCCTTTTACGCAGTCGGATTTGTTGAAGATGGTGTTTAAGCATTTGCCTGTCCAGAAGAAATAGCCATAAGCAACAGCTAATGCAGTAGCCAATACAGTAGTTTGTGATTAGATCCTAACGATGCCCCGATGCCGGTTTATTCGATGACGCTTACCACCCAGACGGCTGCCCAGACAGATGCCCAGACAGATGCCCAGACCACAGCCTATAAGTTAAACAAAGCAGCGACTGTGCTAGTCGTTGAAGATACGCCTTCGGAAATGGAGCTGATGAGCTACTACCTAAGAGAAGCGGGCTACCAGGTGATTAGTGCCTCTTCGGGAAAAGAAGGCCTTGAAAGGGCGATCACACAGCAACCAGACGTGATTGTCACCGATGTAGTCATGCCTGGCATTAGCGGCTACGAGCTATGCCGCAAGCTAAAGCGTACGCCCGAAACGCAGGCGGTGCCGGTGGTCATTTGCTCTTCTAAAAAGCAGAGTATTGATCGTCTGTGGGGAATGCGGCAGGGCGCGAAAGCCTATCTGACCAAGCCTTACACCAAAGACGAGCTAACCGAGGCGATCGCGGCGGCGCTGGCGTGAGCATGTTTCAGGCGATCGCGGTGCAAAAAACGGTATAAAAAACGGTGCGAAAACGGTGTGAAAACAGAGCTTGCTATTCCCGATCGTCAGCTCATTGGCGAGGCCTACCTTAAGTTTCAGCTGGCTCCCAGGGTGCCAGCGGTATTTGCGGCCAGAGCTGTGGAAGAGGCAACCATTTTGCCACCCTCTCAGGTGACGGCCATTCCTAACATGCCGCCCTGCATGTTGGGCCTGGTGAATCGCCGCAACCGGGTGATTTGGCTGGCCAACTTGGTGCGTCTGCTAGGAATGCCAGTTCCCGATCGGCCCAGACAGCAGTACAGTATGGTGATTATTAAGGCAGGATCGTCACTGGGCCTAATGGTTGAGGAAATTGAGGGCATTATCCATTTGTCCGCCGATGCTTTGCAGCCACCGCCGCCTCAGGTAAATCCGATTTTGGTACCTTATTTAAGAGGGGTTGCCGTTCAAGCCGATCAAATAGTGCTGGTACTGGATGCTGAGGCCGTCTTACAGTCTTCGGTTTTTCAAAGCTGATGCAATGGCTAGTGCCTTGACCAAGTTTGCATCTAGCCTCTCATCTATAGTTTGCACTGTCTCCTGAAGTGAGTCTGATATGACAGCTGACCTGCGCCCCCCTTATCCACCCGATGCTAATAATGAGGTCGCGATCGCCCATCAGGACGCCGCTGCAAACCAGGCCGTCAGCCCTCCGGTGAGCGATCGCGATCGCAGCAATAACGGCAATGGCAATGGCAGCAATAGTAACAGTGGCAGCGGCAATGGCAATGTGCCCGAAAAAATTCAGGTCAGTCCCAACCGGCATTCAGGGGTATTTCAGGCATTTTACGACTTGCCTGTCGCCGATAAGCAGCTAACTGGCCTGCTGACTTCTAAGATTCTTTCAGTTGCGGGTGTCATTGGCCTGAGCCTGCTGTTGCTTTCGCTCAACGCCCGCCGCCAGCTATTTGAGCACGCTAACTCTGAGCTATTGGCGACGGCTAAGAACCTGGCAGGAGCCGCAGCCGGTGAGCCTTTGCTGACGGACAATGTGCTGATAGAGGCTGCTGAATACTACGCTGATGCCGAGCAGGTAGATCAGGGGCTATCAGCCGATGCTCAAGGCGTTTTAAAATCGGCGCTGCTAGCAGGCGATCTAGAGTATGTTTCGCTGATAGGCACCAACACCCGAGTCGTTGCCAGCGGGGGGAGCGACCGGCAGAGTGACTTGTTCAATCCAGATAATTTGGTATCGGCAGCGCTGAAAACGGGCCAGTCAACGAGCGCCATTAGCCTAGTGCCGCTCAGTGAGCTTCAGCAGCTAGGGATTGGCATACCCGAAAATACCGACGAAGCGGCGCTGGTGCGCTTTGGCGTCACGCCTGTGTTTGCAAAAAACAATGCAGAAAAAGATGCGGTTGCTCGCGGTGAGGTGATTGGGGCACTGGCGACTGGCGACGTCATTGATGGCCAGTCGGCGGCGGTCGCAAATGCGCTCAACCAGTTTCCAGCAGGGTATAGCGCGATTTACCGGCGAGACCCGAGCGGCGGCTTCGCACGGGTGGCGCTGGGCCGAGGTCAGCTGAATAAGGCAGGTTCAGAGCCGGATGTGGCTCAGCATCAGTTTTTGCAAGATGCCTTGAATGTGCCCGTCGGCGACGTGGTGAGCGAGCGCTTTATGGGGCCAAAGGGCGATCGCTTCACGGTGGCAGCAACGCCGCTAACAGACGGCAGCAGTAAGCCCGTAGCGGTGGTATTGCGCGGCCTCTCAGAAACCTCTATCCGAGAGCGTCTGGCTCAAAATAGCTGGCTGATTATTGGGGCGGCAATGCTGGCCCTGCTAGCCGACGTCATCATTGCGCGGCTGCTGGGCCGCTCGATTGCTAGGCCGGTGAGGAATTTGCAAACGGCTACCGAGAAGTTTGTTGCGGGCGATCGGTCGGCTCGCGCGGATGTGTTTGCCAGAGATGAAGTCGGTCGGGTGGCTAGTGCTTTTAACGAGCTGGCGGCGGCGGTGTCTAGCTCTGAGTCGTCGCTGCGGTTTCAATCCGAGACCCAAACAGAGCTGGCCCGGCGATCGCAGCTACTCAGCGAGTTTACCTCCCAAATTCGCCAGACGCTGGACACGGACGCGATTTTAGGCACAGCGGTGGATCGGGTGAGAGCCATTTTTGATGCCGACAGAGCGATTATCTATCGCTTTAGCGCAGGCTATGGCAGCGGTGACGTCACGGCTGAGTCGGTGGGCAAAGGCTGGCCTTGGGCAAAAGGAGAGCATTTAGAAGATCCGATGCTGCCCAGCTCTATAGATCGATTTAAGACAGATCGATTTAAGATGGGGATGGTTTCTTACGCAGACAACATTGACACAGCCGACCTCACCGACTGTCACAACAAGCTATTGAAGGCGCTAGACGTGAAGTCGAATATGGTCGGCCCGATTGTGGTGGGTGACGATTTGGTGGGGCTATTGTGCGTGCATCAGTGTAGCGAACCGCGCCATTGGGAGGCAGAAGAAATTGTCCTGATGCAGCAGCTAACGACTCAGCTAGGTTACGCGCTGGCGCAGTCGCGGATTATTCAAACCCAGCGGCAGGCGATGCAGAAAGAGCAGCAGCTAACCAGCCTGGTGACCAGCATTCGAGCGACGAGCGATCGCCAAAAAATCTTCCGCCTCGTCACCCGTCAGGTCAAACTTGCAATCGAATCTAGCCGCGTGGTGATCTATACCTTTGACGAGAACTGGAACGGTACCATTGTTGCCGAGTCGGTCGATCCTCAGTGGCCGCCCGCGCTGGGCGCAGAAATTACCGATCCCTGCTTTGCTGACGACTATGTTGAGCAGTATAAAACGGGCCGCGTCAAGGCCACTGCTGATATTTACGCGGCAGGCTTAACGCAGTGCCACCTCAGCCAGCTAGAACCCTTTAAAGTTAGGGCCAATTTGGTCGCCCCGATTGTTGTAGAAGACCGACTGCTGGGCCTGCTGATTGCCCACGAGTGCGCTGGGCCGAGAGAGTGGTCGGAAGTGACGATCAGCTTTGTCAGGCGAGCCGCGACTCAGCTGGGCTATGCGCTAGAGCAAGCGGAGGCGATCGCCCAAAAGCAGCAGGCTCTCGCCCAAAACGAACGGCTTTTTGAAGAGCGCGTCCAGCGTGAGGGGCTCGTGCAAGATCAGCTAGCGGTATTAATCAACGACGTGCAAGCCGCCGTTGATGGTGACTTAACCGTCCATGCTGAAGTCACCGCTGGTGAGATTGGCACCGTCGCTGACTTCTTTAATGCGATCATAGAGAGCCTGCGGCAGATTGTGACTCAGGTAAAAGCGTCGGCCACTCAGGTAAACAGCTCGCTAGGCGAAAACGAAAGCGCCATTCGCCTCCTGGCTGACGAAGCGCTACAGCAGGCCGAGCAAACCACCCTAACGCTGGATTCGATGGGCGCGATGACGGCGTCTATTCATCAGGTGGCGCAGCAGGCTCAGGAAGCAGCAGCCGTGGCTCGTAGCGCTTCGGTCACAGCCACAGCGGGCGAGGAAGCGATGAACCTAACGGTGAGCAATATCCTGGCAATGCGCCAGACGGTCGGCCAAACGGCGAAAAAGGTCAAGCGGCTGGGTGAATCTTCTCAGCAAATTACCAAGGCAGTGCTGCTGATTAATCAAATTGCGCAGCAGACGAACCTGCTGGCCATTAACGCGGGCATTGAGGCAGCTAGAGCCGGTGAGGCCGGACAGGGCTTTGCAGCAGTGGCTGAAGAAGTTGGCGAGCTAGCAACCCGCTCGGCCTCGGCTACGGAGGAAATTGAGCGAATCGTCGATACCATTCAGCGGGAGACTAACGATGTGGTGGAGGCCATTGAGAAAAGTACCACGCAGGTGGTAGAAAGCACCCATCGGGTAGAAGACGCCAGGGCCAGCTTGAGCCAGATTTTAATTGGGTCGCAGCGAATGGATGAGCTAGCGCGACTGATTTCTGAAGCGACCGGATCTCAGGTTGAAACCTCCGAAACAGTAGCCGCGCTGATTGCCCAGATCGCCCAGCTCTCTAAGCGGACGTCTGAGTCTTCTCGGCAGGTGTCTGACGCGCTGAAGCAAACCGTAACCGTGGCCCAGCATCTGCAAAACCAGGTAGCGACATTCGTGGTCGAAGAATCGTAAGTTAGCGGCCATTAATTCAGAAGCCATCAATCAAAAGCCGTTAATTAGAAGCCATCAATCAGAAGCCGTTAATCAGAAGCCATAGTGAGGATTGGCAGCATGGAGGACAAGGAAAAAGAAATTCGCCTACAGTTTCTCGACGAGGCCCAAGAGTATCTAGACACTCTAGAATCAGCGATGCTAGGCATTGCTCAGCGGGGTATAGACAGCCACGAAATCAACGGTGCCTTGCGGGCGGCTCATTCGATTAAAGGGGGCGCAGCGCTGATGGGCTATCGGCTCACTAGCGAGCTAGCTCACCGGCTAGAAGATTCGCTCAAGGTGCTGAAGATAAATCGATCCAAGGATATCACCACTGATGTAGAGAGCCAAATGCTCAGTGGAATTGATGCGATGCGTCAGGTGGTAGAGCGCGATCGCACCGCCACGCCCCTAGACGACCGCTGGGTAACCCACTCAGTGCTGCCTATTTTTGACGGGCTCTACGACCGGCTAGGCGAACCTTCTGCCGAAGATGCCGCTTCGATTATGGATGCCGATGAAGGGCAAAACGTGATGCCCCTGATTTTTCAAACGGAGGTAGGGAGTGCTTTAGAGCGTCTAGAAATACTGATTGACGAGCAGGATGGCAGCCTGCAAGCGGAGCTAATCACGATGGCTCAGGAGCTAGGTAGCCTGGGTGAAATGTTAGATTTACCCCAGTTTATTCGGCTGTGTCAGTCGGTAGAGTACTATGCGGCGCAAGCGGCAAACGCTCCCCAAATGCAAGAAGTCACCGACCAGGCCTTGCAGATATGGCGACGGGCACAGGCACTCGTGCTTACCGGCAACCAGGATGCGATGCCCGATCGGCTAGTGGGGATGAGCTTTGATCGGTTGCCTTTTAAAGGCACTGGTTTTAATGGAGCTAATACGTCCGCCGAGTCTGTGTTTGCTGGATTCGATATTGATACTGATGAGAGCGACAGTGTTTTTGCAGACTTAGGCGCAGATCTAGGGGCCGAAGATGACGCCCTAGTCGGTGACATTTTTGCAGGGCTAACTGGCGAAGCAGACAGCTCGCTGACGGAAGATGAGGGCTTTAGCCAAAGTTCTGGCGAGGAAACAGACGCCTTCGCTGATGTCTTTGAAGGCTTGGAGCCTGATCAAAACAGCCGCCCGTCTGCTGAGTTTCAAGCGGCGCAGACCGATGCTCAGGCCAATGCTCAGGCCAATGCTCAGGCCAATGCTCAGCTAGAGCCATCCAGCACTCAGCAGGCACCTCAAAAGGATAAGGCTGGAACTGAGTTTCGCTTTTCGGAAGCGCCTAAAGCACAGGCCGAGACGTCAGACTTAGGCGACCATACCGTGCGGGTTTCAGTAGGCAAGCTCAATGAGCTAAACGACTGCTTTGGAGAGCTGACTATTGAGCGCAATCGGCTAGAAGCTGAGGTTAAGCGGATGCGCGTATTGGTGAAAGACCTGAGCCGTAAGCTGCGATCGCTCGATGAAATTAATGACGATGTTAGAGACCTTTACGAGCAGCCAACCCCACAGCTCCTGCTCGCTAGCGGGCGCTCGGTGGATGAACTTCCAGCGGCGGCGGGGGCTGTTCATCAACCGCTGGCGGCGGCGGCTAGCTTTCGGCAGGGGTTTGACACGTTAGAATTCGACCGCTACAACGATGCTCATCTGCCTTTTCGCCAGATTGTTGAGTCGGTGGTCAAGCTGCAAGAGGTCGCTGACGACATTGAGCTAAGCGTCGATAAAACCGAGCAGACAGCGCGCGTTATTCACCGAACGGCCCGATCTTTGCAGCGCAATCTCAATCAGCTGCGGATGCGGCCTCTGTCAGATGTGACGAACCGGTTTCCTCGGGCGCTGCGTGAGCTGGAGCTAGCGCATGGCAAATCGGTAGAGCTTGCCTTAGAAGGCGAAAGCATCTTAGTGGATCGCAACATTTTAGAAGCCCTGAACGATCCGCTCATGCACATTGTGCGCAACGCCTTTGACCACGGCATAGAAACGCCCCAGCAGCGTGAGGCCGAGGGCAAGGCGCGAGCAGGCACGATTGCCATTAAGGCCTTTAACCGCAGCAACCGAACGGTGATTACAGTCAGCGACGACGGCAGTGGCATTGCCCTAGAGAAAATCCGCGATCGCGCCATATCTATGGGCTTAGACGCCGACCTGCTTAAGGCCGCTAGTGAAGCCGAGCTGCTTTCCCTCATTTTTGAGCCGGGCTTTAGCACCTCAAACGAAGTCACCGCGCTCTCGGGTCGGGGCGTAGGGATGGACGTCGTTCGGAATAATCTCACTCAAATTCGCGGCGATATCAACGTTAATACCGAAGTCGGCAAAGGCACCACCTTCACGTTATCGGTGCCTTACACGCTTTCAGTCACCCGAGTGATGCTAGCAGAAGCTAATCGAATGCCCGTCGCCCTGCCCACCGACCTAATCGAAGAAGTCGCTCTGGTTAGCGCGGCTGACCTTTTCGAGACTAAAGGCCATGAAATGTTTCATTTCAAAGGCGACGTTGTTCGCCTGATTCGGCTGTCGAACTGGCTAGCGTTCAACTGCCCTCAGCAGTTTGACAGCTTAGAAGAAGTGCCGAAGATGGATCATCCCAGCGTGCTGCTGTTTCGCATGGGCGATCAGCGTATGGGCATAGAAGTCGATAGGTCTTGGGGCGAAAGAGAAGTTGCCGTGCGCCGGGTAGAAGGCCCCATTGCCCTGCCAGCGGGCTTTAGCAACTGCACTATTTTAGGCGCTGGTCAGGTGGTTCCGCTGATCAGCCCGCCTGACTTTGCCCGGTGGGTGCTCAACTGTGAGGCCTCTAACATCAGCTCGGCAAAGGCCCTGTATTCTAATCCGGTCGCGCAGGGGGCGATCGATCCGGTGAGTCTACAAACGCTGCCTGACCCAGAGATAAATCGCAGCGCCCGGTTCTTGATCATTGACGATTCGGTGAACGTGCGGCGGCTGCTAGCGCTGACGTTGGAGAAGGCGGGCTACGAGGTAGAGCAGGCCAGAGACGGGCAGGATGCGATTGACAAGCTAGAGAACGGTCTGATGGTAGATGCGATCGTGTGCGATGTAGAAATGCCGCGTATGGACGGATACAGCTTTTTGTCGAAGCTGCGATCCGCCTATGGGGAAAATTCCCGACTGCCTCTTAACCTCTCTAATGTTCCGATCACGATGCTAACCTCGCGCAGCGGCGAAAAGCATCGAACGCTGGCGATGAACTTAGGCGCAACGGCGTATTTTTCTAAGCCTTATCAGGAGCGCGTGCTGCTAAAGAGCCTGGCGGATAGCCTAGCGGCGGCGGCTCAGCGACAGGAAGCGGGGTAAGTAGCCCTAGATTTTTATGCCAGAGATCGTGCCAAAGATTATGCCAGAGATTATGCCAGAGACGATAACGATTACGCTGAAGCTGTTTGCGATTTATCAAGAAGCGCTAGGTATGCCTGAGCAGATGATGACTTTACCCGTGGGGACAACGGCTGGGGAAGTGTGCGATCGCCTCCTCACCGAACACCCAAACCTCTCCCCCTGGCGAGACCTCACCCGCTTTGGCATCAACCTACAGTTCGCCGCAGCCGACACCCCGCTACAAGAAGGCGATGAACTCGTGCTCATTCCCCCCGTTAGCGGCGGCTAAACAGGCGGCTATTTGCAAACGCTCCCGTCGATCGCAATATCAACCTCAAACTCAAAGGCAGCTTCGGTAGCTTCCCCCTTTGGGCTCAGCGCCTCACCCGTTTCACCAGAATAGATAGTCGATATGTTGCTAATAATGTCCTCCGTATCCTCTGAATCTACAACGGCATCGTACAGCCATTGATCGATGTCACTGTAGCCCGTTTTTCTGGTCACCTCCGCGTCTAAAATAGCGCCAGACTTATTGATCACAAAATCGACAACAGCCTTTGGAGAAGTCGTCTCTTTGAAACATTTCCCTGCTGCCGGATAGCTCAGGGAAAGCGGCTTTCGTATAGCCTTTGAAGCGAGTAAATTATTTCTGGTCAAAAATGCTAGAGATGCGTCTCGGCCCTCTTTAGGTGTAGTTCCCTGGACGCTGTAAGGCTGACCTGCTATAGGTGTGACTAACGGCGGGGTTGGCGTTGAGGCAGGTGTTGACGTAGACGTATTGGACGTCGGGGCTGGCGTTGAGGCAGGTGTTGGCCTCGGGGCAGGTGTTGAGGCAGACGGGGGCGTTGGGGCAGGTGTGACAACCGGCGTCGGCTGAGTCACTGGTTTGGACGATGGTTCTAACGGTGTAATAGTATTTGGAGCCAGTGTAGGAATAAAGCCGTCCTCTGGCGCTGGTTTAGCTCCTTTTGGCAGTTCAGTGACTGACATCGGCGCTGGCAGATCAACCTCAGTTTTTTTTATAGGCTCGTCCTTACCTGGCAAAGGTATGAGCATCACCAGTCCATGCAGTCCCAACGAAACGAGCAGAAGTGGGCTGAGCCAGTGAGTGAATTTTCGCCAGTTGATTTTTTCTGAAGGCATGAGTTGAGCTGCAACTTTGCTCTGCTATCGGTACTTATTTTAGCCGGGATGACAAATGAGCCATCATCATAGGCTGTCATGATCTGGGCAAGACATACCCTAGCACCGGGACGCTTTTATGATAGGTACTTTTAGAAATAGAAAAAAGCAGCGGCTTTTCTGGCTCGCGATCGCTACTTCTTGTATCGCTATCGTCATCACTATGCAAATAAACAACCTGCTCAATCGCAGCAACAGCGGCCAATCTACTGGATCAACCACCGCCCTGACAGCTAGCTCCTTAACGCTACTCACCGATCCCTTCTTACAGCTGCCCACCGACTTATCCGTACAGGTTGTTTGGTTCACTGAATTTGAGGGCACCCAGCATTAGGTGGAATATGGCGAAAGCCAAACGGCCCAAGCGATGATCACTCAGCTCAGCCGGACTCGCGAGGACAGCGATTCACGGTTGTAAAGTTCGATGAATTTAAGATTACGCCGTAGTAATAGTTCAGTTGCTAGGCCCAATCGCTAGGATAAATAAGTCACTATTCCTTCAGTTCCGCTTAAGCACCCCATGAAGTTTCTTTCCAAGCCTTTTTTACTGTTTTGTTTAGCGCTGACGCTGCTTTTAAGCCTTTTTCTTAAGCCGGTAACTGCGGTTTCACTCACGGATTCGCGAGTCACTCAGCTGGAGTATCAGGTGCGATCGCTTCAAACCCAAGTCAGTCAGCTTCAGTCCAACGGCCCTGCTGCTAACAATAGCAACCGCCCTGCGCCCACTGGAGCGCCCACTGAAGCACCCGCTGTTCCCGGCGACCTTTCCCAGGCCCAACAGTTTGATAACCTGGCAACTCTGGTGATCGAAATTAACCAGCGAGTGAAGGCGTTGGAAGCCAAAGTATTTCATTAGCTAATGCGAGCTATGAGCGGTGAGGAGCAGCGAGAATTTCGGCGGCTTCTTCACGCTTAGCCGCTGTTAAGAAAAGCCTGAAGTAGGTGGCTTGAGCCAGTTCCTTAATGGGAAACAGCAGGTAGGTGAGCGGGTTGATGGTGACGATGATGTTGCGAATGTCGCGCTTGGCGAGGAAAAGGATTCCTTTGGCGATCGCCCCTGCCCCCATCACCCCCACCGGATTCAAATTGCTCTCAAACGGCCCCAGCACCAGCTTACGAATAATACAGGGCGCATCGGTACGGCGCAGATTAATCAAATCGCCCAGCAGCCGTTTAGAAATTTCATAAAGCGGGCTAAAAGCCGGGTTAACTTCAGCTTCAGAAGTATTGATCCACACCTCTTTAGTAGCGCGGCCCGTGTAGCTGTTCACCGTTTCTAAAAACACCTCCATCATTCGCCAGCCTGAAAGTGCATTGATCTCCAAGGACTGTTCAATGGCGCGAGGTGACCTTTCTCCCATGACGTTAATGCCGTGATTAATCAGCAGAATATCAATTTTCTGAAAGGCGTCGCGGAGGTCGGCTTCCTGCCCCGCCTGCCAGCGGATCACTTTGTTCGCTCCAGGGATATCGACATGGATAGAGGTCGTCAGCGCAACCGGTTTTGCGCCCTGTTTGGCCAGCTCTGCGATCAAGGCGCGGCCTAGCGTACCAGCAGCTCCTGTAACGGCGACGGTTTTACCCTGTAGGGAAAGGGCAGTGCCTAAAATCTGATCGCTTAGGGGAAACAGTCCGGCGTAGTAGGCGTTGGTGTCGTCGAAGTGGTGACGCCAGTGGTAGCTGCGATTGACCTGCCAATGGCCGGGGATAGTGGTGAGAGGGCCAGGTTCGTGGGTGAGGTCGGTGGCGGTGAGTAGTCCGCGCGATCGCAAAATGGCGGCGGCGAAAAATCCACCCGCGTAAAGGACGCCCACCCAAAGTCCGAGGGTGTGGGTAAGGGTTGCCGCCAGCCCCATGACGACCATCATAAAAATAGATTCAGGCGCATCGTTATAAAGCTGGGCTTTACGATAAATTTCGGTGCTGATGGGTGAGAAGTCTTTTTTGTAAGCGCGGTGGTGCCAGCCATGCAGGCGCTGAAGCCACGGCAGATGGTGGCTGAGAAAATGGTAAGCGTCACGCACCATTTCAACCAGGAGAATAGAGACAATTGCCCAGCAAACCTGACCTAAATAGAAAGCTGTCATAGAAAAAGCGCGGGATAGAGTTGGCGTAAAAACATCAGCGGATTTAATGCTCAACAGTAAATAATAAACCCCTCTCACTCAAAAGTACCTGTAATTGAATCGTTCCGCTACGTGCGTAAGCATTAGCCGCAGGGCTTAAATGAAGCTAGCTTTAAACGAGTACAGCTTGCCAAGCCCCGGATTCACGCCCCTTTTAACTGTTTAAGTTTGGCCATGTTGCGGTCAATTCAAGCAAGACTCAGATGTCGTAGTGGATCTCATGCATTTAGAACTATCGCCACAGACAATCCTAGTAGCGCCTTAGTCACAGTGTTGGAACATCAACCCGATTTAATTCTAATGGAAGTCAAAACCCCTGGCTTTGATGGCTATCAGCTGTGTAATCTTCTGTGCCAGAACCCTCTTTTGAAGAAAACGACAATTATTATTATCACCCGGCAGAAGGGAGATATTATCAGTCGCCTAAGAGCTAGGGTGTCAGGTGCATCAGGGTATTTAGTTAAGCCCCTGAGTGAGCTACAGCTCATGACGACTATCTTCCCATTCCTGACTTGCCTAGTTGGAGTTTAGGCAGGTGGGCTCGTGGCGATCGCTAACCGGGTACTTTAAGCCTGTGGTCGTGCGTCAGAGTAAAGTGGTTTTGCTAAAATGGCTTCGTCGATAGCAAGGTGTCGAGATGGAATGTCCTTTTTGCGAGCATCCCAAAGCACACAAACACAGCAAAACTAGCAATGGCCACCAACGATATCGATGTC
>JBGTGK010000045.1:0-7228 GCA_041746795.1 Phormidesmis sp. | reverse complement strand
CAGGCTGTTCAACAAGTTGAAAGCGGTAACTGGTCACTGATATTTTCACCGCCAGGGCTGGCTGTAATCGCCGGGAAGCGAGGCTTTACTCAGCTATTTCCGCTGGACGATGCCAACAAGTCTGAGCATTCTTTAATCGTGGTTCTTGAAGACAGCCCGGTGGAAATACTAGAGGATCTGGCGAACCAGACAGTGGCGATGGGTAAGCCCGGTTCGGCAGCTGGCTACTACCTTCCTCTATACGATCTCTACGGTCTAACGCTTAAGGAAGTGAAATTTGCGCCTACGCCGGAGATGCTCCTGGAATGGGTTGGCGATGGCACAGTAGTTGCCGGTGCTATTTCTGAAAAAGATTTTAACGAATACAAGAGTAAGCTTTCAGGAACCCGCTTTCGTACGCTCTATAAGAGCAAACGCAATATTCCGGCGGGGGTAGTGCTGCTAGGCGCTGTCGAGCGCAGTCAGGGAGAGTTTATTCAAAAGGTTATGCAGGCAGCGCCGTCCGATGTTACCAGTGATGCTCAGTACCTACCGGCGGCACCCCTGCCGGACTACAGCGACATGGTCAAGGTGGTAGAGCGGGTTCGACCCTTGGAAGAGCAGGTGAGGCGATCGCCTACCGTCCTAACGCTAGAGCATCTAAAGTCCTAACCATTCAGACCCTTCAAATACCGCAGCAGATCGGCGGGCATTTTGGTATTGTCAGATGCACTCGTACGCTAGCTGTATCAGAGCTTGTAGCCGATCAGGTGCATTCAAGCAAAGTGACTGGCGCGATCGCACTTGCGGCTGAAGCGTAAATGCGGCAGGCAACATCTGTAATTTTCTACCGTTCCTTACTTTTACGCTCTAATATTTAGCTAGTGCTCATAGATCATCTGCCCGCATATTGCTTGGCAACCCGAAAAACGACGCTATCTGACTGCAAGGGACTTAGCGAGATGCTCCCCACCGCCATGAGTAAGCCCATCATCTCTAACGGAACGCTGATCGACAGCCGATATCTGATCCAAAAGGTGTTAGGCCAAGGCGGACTCGGGCGGACTTATTTGGCTTTTGATACCCGGCGCTTTAGTGAACCCTGCGTACTCAAAGAATTTGCCCCGAGCGGTAGCGGCAAGCATAGCCTAGAAAAATCACGGACGCTGTTCAAACGAGAAGCTGAAATTTTATACCATGTTCAGCATCCGCAAATCCCCAACTTTTTAGCCTGCTTTGAGGGAGACGGACGGCTGTTTTTGGTTCAAGAATATGTCGATGGCCGCACCTACTCTGATCTGCTCAAGGATCGCCGCAAGCGGAATACAGCATTTTCCGAGCGAGAAGTGATTGACTGGCTCAATAACCTGCTCCCCGTTTTAGACTATATCCACCAGTGCGGCATTATTCACCGTGACATATCGCCCGATAATATTATGCTGCCGGTCAATAGCAGGCTACCCGTGCTCATTGATTTTGGGGTTGGCAAGCAAATTGTCGAATCTGCTCAGCTAGCAGAAGGGGCCAACGGTGAGGCAGATGAAATCTCATATGTCGGCAAAATGTCGCTAGTCGGCAAGGTCGGATACGCGCCCCACGAACAAATCCGCCTGGGCGTATGTTCTCCTAGCAGCGATCTGTACGCATTGGGCGTGACGGCGGTGGTTTTACTCACCTGCAAAGACCCCTCTACCCTAATGAACCAGTATTCTTTACAGTGGGAGTGGCGGGCCTGTGCTGAGATCAGCCCCGCTATGGGCCAAGTTTTAGATAAAATGCTGGCTGACACGCCCATCAACCGATATCAAACAGTATCAGAAGTTCTGCACGATTTAGAGCCGCTATCGGCCATCGACTCAACAGCAACGCTAACCACCCTTAGCCTGACAGACCCCGATTTTTCTCCTTCTACGCTCACGTCTACTTCCAGTGGCGTCCCGCTAACGACGATTTTCCCGCCGACCTTACCAGATGCCCTGCCAGATGTCTTGCCAGATGTGCCTCATGAGCAGGTTTCGGCTTCTGTGCGATCGCGAGGCTCATCTCAACCCCAAGCTAGCGCCTCCGCTTCTAAAAATACGCTCTCTCGTAATTTCATAGAGCAGTGTCAGCTAAAGCTCGCTGAATACATTGGCCCCATGGCTCCGCTGATTATTGACGAGATTATCGACGCTCAGCGTCCTAGTACACCTATTCAACTTGTGGACTTGATTATTCCTGAAATCCCAAGCTTAGAAGAAGCCAAAGAGTTTCGCCAGCAGCTGTTGGGCTGAGCAAGTCAGCCCGTTTTTTCAGCTAAAGTGAGATCTTTTTAGCAACTATGGCGTTTCGGTCTGATCTAGAGAGATCTGCGTGCGGTTCGCCGTGGGGCTTGGGGTGCGGTTGATTCTATCCATTGCCAGCATCAGGCTGCGCTTCATGCGCGTAAAGGACTTAGCTAACATGCCGACTTCGTCGTTGGAAGTCTGCTCAAATTCAATCCCTAAGTTTCCACGGCTGACCTCTTCTGCGGTTCTAGCAATCCGCCTGAGGGGCGCGATCACCTGCCTGCTCAGCAGTATATTAACCAGGAACAGAACAAACGCAAAAATAACAGAGACAATTCCTACGATCAAAAAAGTTGTTCGATTTGCTTTATCAATCACCGTACTGGCAGGCACTGAGATAACTTGAGCGCCGACAATGTCATTTACCTTCCAGCCAAAGCCATTGTTAGGGCCGTAAAAATCGATCATGCTAGAAGGTGCAGCAGCAGCGGTGCTGTGGCACTCTAGGCAGCTAGCTTTGGTAATTTTAATCGGACGGGCAATGTAGAAGATGTCGCGGCCTTGGTTGACTCGCGCGCCGCTGGATTCTAACTTGCCTGCATCTGATATAAAGTCTCCTACTAGCGCTGCTTCAAAGCTGTCGGCTTTGTCTCTTAAGTTAGTGGGGTTAAGCGTGGCTTCTTTATAGAAAAAATCGTTGTAGGCTGAATTTTTACGTAAGTTCTCGAAGACTTCGCGGGCCGAATAGGCGGGCACTGTCTCGGGTAAAAACTGGGTGCCGATTTGGTCAGCGAGTTTTGGTCGGACGTGATCGCTCGTATAGTCGCGCACTGAGTTCATTGTCTCCATCAGCAGCAGCGCCGTACTGGTCACTTCCGCTTCAGCGTTCCGGCGCAGCACATGAGATAGGGTGACGCTGCTGAGTACAATCCCTCCGATTAAAATCAGCAGCAAGGCGGCTGAAAACTTCTGTCTTAACTTTAATTTCTTAAACATGGCTCACCTGGATACGAAAAAAACAGCTTGTCAGACGGATTTGAGGCTAGAACGTGCTTATTTGGCTGAGCCCAAGGGGGGTTGTGCCGGAGCGGGCGATCGCCCCCCTTCAGGTTGTTGCCCAGCGTAGCAGTGGCTACCCAGCCAAGCAGCGCCACCGGCTGACCTCAGCGGGGTAACCACCAAATCGGCACCGGGCACTGCTATAACCGGGCCAGACAGCGGGCCAGGCAGCGGGCTAGACAGCAGTGTTTCAGGTAGCTGTGTGCCGGACAATAACAGCTGGTCGAAGAGTGAGGCTAGAGGGCTGAGCGGGGTTTGCTGGGTGGTTTGTTCTACCACTTGCGCACCCTGCTGACAGAGCCCGCCTAGCCAAGCAACCTGACTGTTGAACGGGCCAACGCTTTCAGCCCGCACGGCGTTTAAGGTCTCTTGCGCAGCGGCAGACTGCTGAGCGACAAAGGCTTCTTGCCCAGGGGCCAGGCCAGCGGCCAAATCAACCGTGTCATAGAATGCGGGCAAAATGAAGTATTCAATGAGGCCCACAACGCCGTTAGCAACAGAGACCACCTGACCCGCGCTGAGCTGTACCGAGACGTTGCTATTGACGTCGGTGACGGTGACCGGGCCAGCCGGGCTTTGGGTGAGTACGCCCACAATAGAGGTATTTTTCACCGGATCGTGCTGGACAAAAAGGGCGGTGCCCAAAGCGGTGATAGCAGCCTCTGGTGTCGTGATTCGGCTAGCCCCTAAGCCAGGGCGAATGATCAATAGGGCGCTACCGTTGGTCAGCTCAAAGCTGCGCAGCCCGGCAGGGAATCGGAAGGTGGTGCCTGCCCCTGCACGCACTAGGGTGCCTTCGTTAAAAAGTAATTCAGCGCGGGAGCGGGCACCGGTACGCAGGGTGTCTTGAGGCACCATCAGATCGCCTATAGCAGCGGGTCGCTGGTTGAGAGTCACGCTGTTTTGGATGGTGTAGACATCAGCACTGGTAATAGTGGCCTGCGCCTGCGCAGCAGCTAAGCTGCTGAGTACTAGCCCGACCGCTAGTAGGCCAGATAGTAAGCTGAGTCGTAGCGGTCTCAGTCGTAGCAGGTTCATCGTGATTTCGCTCCGTGATGATTTTTTAAAACGCCCTCAGAAGCACCCATTAGAAAAGCCCTTAAAAATCGCCCTTAAAACCGCAGGATTTCCAGGTCATATTGGCTGGGAACGGGGTGAATTTGCCAGACAATGCCTTCGCGCTCAGCGATCGCCACATCCACATAGAGGCGATCACTAGCTTCTGTCGCGATCGCACGATTGTTCTCAAACGGCTGCAAATCTTCAGTCAACAGCCGCAGTGTCACCCCGACGGGGACGAGCCCCAGCGCCTTTGTCAGCTCAAACCGCCAGGCATTTTCGCGAGCGGTCAGCGGCATTACCTGGAGGGTATAGTCCTCACCAGCAATTTCAAGCTCTCGGCAGAGCACCTGCCCCGATGTGAGGCTGCCAGTGTCTTCGCCTCGGGCTACGGCGATCGCCTGATAGGACATTTGCTGCCAGCCTAGCTGCCTGGCCATCTGGCTAATGCCCGACTGAAGCCACTGACCCATAGAGCGTTCGGCCTGCCCCCATCGGCGCTCGGCCAGCTGCCGCCGCCAGCCGCCGTGGGATAAAAGCGCTCCCCACTGCTCAAAGCCAACAGCCAAGCGCGGTTCTCGAACGGTCTCGGCGCTCAGCCGCTCGATGAGCTGATGGGCTTGAGCGACTGAAAGCGCAGGCAGCGGTGCTACAGCAGCGCGTTTGACGGCTTCAGGGCAGAGCGTTTGGGCAATGTGCAAAACATTGATATCGGGCGTGAGTTCGGCGGCATCGAGGCTATAGGTGCGATCGCGCCAATCGTACTTTCCCTTCGTTTTGAGCGTTTGGTGGGTGGCAAATCCGGCAAAGCGTACCCAGCCCTCATCGGGGTTAACCTGCAAAGAGAGGTAATAGTCACCGACCCAGTTTGGAATATCTACCCACGCTTGAGGCACCCGCAGCTCGTCGCTATCAATGGCGTCTGCTGAGAGCAAAATCAATCGCGCCCCTTGGCACTCAATGACGCTGCCCGTTACCAGTTCCCACACCGTCGGCAGCAGGGGCGCGGCTACTAGGGATTTTGCCCTCAGCCCCTCAGCCTTCAGCCAGGCAAGAAGTGCCCTCAGCCCCAGCTTATTCACATAGGCCCGCCAGCGGGCAGCGTTGGTTGCCAGCGATCGGCTTTGCTGCCAGGCTTGAGCCTGCCAGTGAGGATCTATCTCTAAATAGAGCGAGTCTAAATCGAATAAGGCAGCGTCGGCAGTCATGGGTGTAGGGCGTCTGAGGCGCAGGGTTAGGGTTAATCTGGCTGAGCTGAAGGGCGGTAGTGCGTCACTAGCCATTCTTCCAGCGCAGCGCTAGTGTGCTTTAGTACGTCTGGCGACGGCGTTATATGCAGGGTCGCTTGTCCCCATTTTGCCAAGGTCATAATCAGCGTCTTTTTGATTCGCGATAGCGCCCGAGAAATTGCGTACTGCTTCAGGCTGAGCTGAGCGGCAATCGCCTGCTGAGTGGCTTCTTCACGGTAGTAAAGCATCAGCAGCTTTTGCGACTGAGCCTCTAGCTGGGCGATCGCCTCAGTCAAAACAGTATTTAGCTGCGCTTGCTGAGCCGTACGCTGCGTTTGTTCTTCTTCAGCGATAACTTCGCCCAGCGGCGACATCTGATTGGCATCGCTCAGGCTATCTAAATACTCACCCACGTCCTGACCGGCAATAGTCGCATTGATGGAAACCGCACCCGGATAGAGATAGTGCCGAACCGCTTTGGCCGCTGTTATCAGCCAGGCTTCTACCTGCTGCGCTGATATAGAGGAGGATGAAGAACCGGGCGATGTTAGGCTAGCGCGATCGGCATTGGCCTGCTGCGCAATGGCGATCCAAATGGCTTCAGTGGGCGCTGAGAGTCGGCTCGTACCGACAGCTTGCTCAGGCGTGTAGATCAGCCGGTAGGATCGCCAGGCTAGCAGATGGCGCTCAATTTCTGCTTTGGTGAGACCTTGCGCTTGGAGGGCGGCGACTAGCCGTTTTTGACTGACTTTGCGCAGCAGTGACCAGTCGGTGCAAATATCGACTTCTTTGCGCTGCCTGAGCCGATCTCTGATCAGGCTGCTAAAGGCTGCGATCGCGTAGTTCTTTAGGTCAAAGCCCTGTTCGGCGTTGAAGCCTTTGAGAATTTTGTCGAGGTGGGCGATCGCTATTTGAAAGCAATCCGCCACGCCATATTGAGCGCTGGTAAAGCCCGTACCCGCCTTATAGGCCACCCAGTAGCAAGCCTCCTGCAAATAGGCAAGCAGATGCGCCTTAGCAATGCTTTGCGGCTCTGCTTGCCACCGCTTATGCCAATACAGCACCCAAAAACGAGGCAGACTCGACGCTGCTGGCTGCTCACAGCAATGCTGCATGTTTCGCTTGAGCCGTGGATCGCTGCCCCACTTATGAAAGCGATCGGCATCAAACTGCACAAACGACGAAAAGATTTCAATCAGATCTTGACGAGGACGCATACTACATAGATCCCAGCACAGAGTCTAACGGCATTATCTATCTTTGTTTATAGATTGTATGTTCACAGACTATATGTTTATAGACCATAGGAGTTACGAATTGACAGAGTAGGCCGGTTACGAGTTGTAAAACAAGCGATGTCCTCCGATATCTTCATAGCCTTCGGGTCATTCTGCGCCAGCGCTCGACGCTGAATTTTGTCAGTCAATCAGTCGGGCACCCTTAAGCCGGGCACCTTTAAGCCGGGCATCTTTAATACAGTGAACGTAATACAGCGAACGCAAATGCCGACTTTGCACAAAAGGTTTTTGCCTAAATTTGGATTCTCTAAAGCCCCTCGTTTCGGGAGCTTTGGCGCTTTAGGGTAAAAGTTCTCAAAACAAATTCTCTAAGTCAGTGCATATCTACCCTAGTTTC
>JBGTGK010000044.1:0-3727 GCA_041746795.1 Phormidesmis sp. | reverse complement strand
TCCGGTAGCCTCAAAGATATGACCATTCAGGCCGACGTGTCTAAAGAGGAAGACGTCACGGCCATGTTCGAGCAGGTCATTTCTACCTTCGACGGCTTGGATATTTTAATCAATAATTCCGGTATGCAGATTCAAGGCGCTTCCCATGAAATTCCGCTAGATAAGTTCGACAGAATGATTGACATCAACATGCGAGGCGCTTTTTTATGTGCTCGCAAGGCGATCGCTCATTTTTTAGACCATGGCGGCGGCGTGATTGTTAACGACTCTAGCGTTCACGAGCTGATTCCGCGTCCTCAATATGTGGGTTATACCATGAGTAAAGGGGGGCTGCGAGCCATGACTCGTACGCTCGCGCTGGAATACGCTCGCGACAATATTAGAATTAATTCTTTTGCGCCGGGGGCAACGCTAACGCCGATTAATCCCTGGAAGGACGATCCGCAGAGAAAGGCAGATATTGAAAGCCACATTCCGATGGGCCGGTCAGGTACCCCCGAAGAAATGGCGGCGGTGGCCGCTTTTTTAGCGTCGGATGATGCCGCCTACATTACCGGTCAGACGCTCTTTATCGACGGTGGCCTGACGCTTTTTCCTTCTTTTCGTACCCCTTGGACGGGCTAACTATCGTATTAGAAATATTAGGACAGGCTAACTATGCTGAAATCTTGGATGGTTATTGGGATTGTGACGGTGGCGATCGCGCTCCTATCAAACGTCATCCGACCCAAAGACGTCAAGTGGTTCAAAAGGCTGCGACGGCCTAACTGGCTGACTTTTGAAAAGCTCATCCCCGTGATTTGGACAGTTGTTTTCATCTGCGGGGCGTGGTCTGCCTATATTGTGTGGGAGCAAACGCACTCATGGGGCTGGATGGCCGCCTACATGGTGCTGGAGCTAGTCACGGTGACGTTTACGCCAGCGCTATTTTGGTCTCACAGCCTTAAGCTAGCTTCTTACATTGGCGGCACTGGCTTTGTGATTAGCCTGCTGCTGGCGCTGGGCGTTCTCAAAATTTCAGCGTGGGCCGCTGTGCTGCTAATTCCTTATTTGCTGTGGAGCCCAGTGGGCACGTTCACCACCTGGGAAATGGATAAACTAAACTGAGCGCTTAGCAATTCAGCTTACTGGGGAAAGCTCGTCTGGCTGCTTCGCCGTGGGCTCTGGTAATAAGAGCGGTTCGGCGGGCAATTCTGCGTGCAGATTAATGGGGCCAAGATCGTAAGTATGCCATTTTCCCTGATAGCGCTCGACAATCAAAGGCCGCAGCTCAAACTGAGGAATTTCTGTGCTGTCTGTGTACTTCACATCAACGCGCAGTGCAGAGTAAGGACGGCGCTTTTTACTGCCTACTCCCGACCGACCAATAAACAGATGACACGTTGCCACCGGCTGGCCAAACTCTTCGAGCACGGCCCCTTCTTTTCGCTGTCTGCGCAGGCTGAAGCCGCTACCGCCGCACACAACCCAGGAGATATTGCTGTCGCCATGCCCCATTGCCTCCGTTTTGAGGTATTCAAAGCAGTGTGCGTGGCCGTTTAGCACCAAATCCACTAGGGGACGGCCTGCGGCGGCTGCGCCTACCTTCGCTTTTACCTGATCGAGCACCTGACGCAGATGAAACCTGACCGCCAGCGTTTGCGCCTGAAACCACTTGGTTTTTTCGGTGACGTAGGGAGGATGGTGAAAATAAAGCACTCGCCCTTTTGCCTGCTCATCGTGCCAAGAGGCGATCAGGCGATCGCGCAGCCAGTCCAGCTGTTCAGTATCTACCATATAGTCTGCCTGAGAGGCATTCAGCTGCTTTTCAATATCTCCTAGCTCTTCCTCAAGCTGCTCTACTTTGGCGTAAATGTAGTCGGCTCGCTCAGCCTGCTCATGGTCGCTCACGTCCAGCGTTTCAGACTCTTCTAGCAGCGATCGCATCCTCTCTTCTAGCTCAGCTCGATAGGCCTCTATTTTCTCTCTTTGCAGCTGGCCTGCGGCGTTTTCAGGCAGCGGCTGAGGCGCGTTAAAAGTATTGCTGTCCAGCGCAAAAAAATCAATCCCATTGCGCCTGAAGGTATAGTATCGATTGGGCAGCCGGGTAAACTCTCCAGGCACATAGTTCAAGCAGCGCCCCGTATCTGTTTGGCTGCTGTAGTGCTGCTGTAAGTAGTCGTCAATTTGGCCAGGGCCGACAAAATCTAAACAGTCCATAAAGGCTTTGGCAAAGCCCTCTCCTTGAAAAGAACCGTGCCAGCCGATATCTAAGTTAATCCGCTTGCGCAGCAGCCGACGAAGCGGCGTAAAAGCCTTTGTGAGCAGCCCACCCGCAATCGACCAGTCGTAGTAGTCGTGATTGCCCAACACAGGTAAAAAAGGCAGCTTAAAGGTCATTTTGTCGAACCGGATTTTATCAGGATTCTCTCCACCTACAATAAATTCACGGTAGGGCTTAATGAAATTATCAGGGTACTGCTCGCTGGAACCTGTAAGGTATACAACATCCCCTGTGTGCAAAATAAACTCGCATTCTGGCGCGTGCTCTATTAGGCGCTCGGCGACGTGTCTTTGAGGCTGATCGCGAAAGTGTCGGCTCGTGCCGCTATCGCCAATCACCAAAAACGAAAACCCATTTTGGCTTTCATTCTGGCCTTTATTTTGACCGCTGTTTTGACTGCCGTTTTGACTGCCGTTTTGACTGAGGCTTTCAGACTCTTGGGTGACCGTCAGCGGCGTTTGAATCGTCAGCCGCGTTTGATCAATATTGTGCTTTGCAACTAAGGGATGCTGCCAGCGAACCCGCTGCTTCATCCGAGCGATTTTAGTGGCGATCGCCGGGTCGCTAGCAAACCTCATGGACACCTTCAATAAATACAAAATAACCGCTGACCGTATTAGCACATTAGCAGCAAACACCCGTAGGTTCATCCATCCACTGGATAATTATGTAGTCAATGTTGTCCTGCCGGTCAGCTTGCTGTTTTATTAGTCTATAAGCCATCGTATCAGTGGTTGCCAGCTCCTAGAGTATGACAGGCTACATTACTTTTTTAAGCAGCTTGAGCTTACAAAAGCTTGATGTTCCAGGACTATCTTTACGGAATTCAGCAATGTATCTCAGTGGTCATACTGTTTTTAGAGTGTAGCGTTAGTAAAGAGGTTTATCCCCACCGGAGTCCTCTGGAGTTCTTTTGTTCCAGCACCGCTGATGTATCAAAACAACCGACGTTTGTTCCCTATTATTGCGGTACTGACAGCTGCTAGTGTCATCATTGGCATCTATGGGATAGTTTTTGTTGCCGTCGATCAAGTAGGGGGTAAACCTCGCTCTGTTCCAAACCTGGCTAACCCAAGCCCATGACAGTTCAGAGACAGACCGGTCGAATCGCCTGCTGGTCGCAAGCGGTAGCGATGACAACACCGTTAAGATTTAGGAAGAAGGCACCCGAGAGAGTAATAAGGGGCAATCGAATGGGCGATCGCTAGCCCATAACGGCCAAGTGGACGCTCTGGCTTTCATTAAAGGTAAGGACAGTGAAGGCTTTGTCGGCAGCGATCGCCTTGTCACTGGCAGTAGCTCAGGCGAAATTAAGCTATGGAATCCATTTAGTGGTGAGCTAGTGACGACCATCGCCGGTCAATCAGGCCAGATTACGAGCCTTACTGTCAATGCTAAAGGCACCCATTTTGCTAGCGGCAGCAGCGACGGTACCCTCAAGATTTGGTCTGTTGAGGATACCGC
>JBGTGK010000043.1:0-8259 GCA_041746795.1 Phormidesmis sp. | reverse complement strand
ATTTTGGCTTTGGCCTGAGGCTTAGGCGCAACGCGGTTAGCCTCTGTAACTGTAGGCGTAGTAACTGTAGGCGGAATAGTTTTTAGCGTCGTGTCTTCTGGCGTCGTGTCTTCTGGCCTTATCTCTTGACGCTGTGCCTCTTGGTTCAGCTGCGCCCGTACTTTTGCCGAGATTTGTTCTAAGAGCTGATCTACCGACGCTTGGGTCGAATAGGCAGTTGAATTTTGGGATGCGATCGCCATTGATGGGCCTGTTCAGACGCTTGTTATAGATGACTTTACGAATAGATCAGCTCTAGAGATTTAGTTAACTTTAATAATGGTGAAAGTATAGAGCACAACCTGCGCTGGTAAGTACCTTCACCGATGCAATTAACTAATGCTCAGCCGCCGCCGTTGGCAATATCTTTAATCAGTGTGAATATCCCTGGTGGGTATCACTAGAAATATTGAAAACGAACCGATCTATTAGGCTAAAGTGGTTGTCCCTGCTTGCCTAGAAGCTTACCCAATTTATTTGATATGTCACAAGTCCTAGAGATTTTCTTTGAGAAGATGGTGACGCTTTATGGATTTGTTCCGGTCGAACTTTGCCGAGATGGATTCGCACTGGGATAAGGCTCTTCTTCCACGGTAGGCGTCTCTGCTGGCTGCTGTACTGGCTGCTGTGCTGGTGGTTGAGCTGTTTGCCCCGTCGGCTTGGCAGTAGCTCCAGTGACTCCTTCAGCAGGGCTTTTTGTAGCGCTATCAACAGCCTTAAAATCTGCTGATGGTGCTATAGCGGCTTGAACAGCTGCGTTGGCCTCTTTGTAAATGCGTCCTGAAATATTATGAATGAGATCTATCGCTCGGCCATCGTTGCTGGGCCGCTGCACAAGCGCTGCGACAATATAGCGCTTGCCGTTAGACAAATCTACCAGGGCAACATCTCCTAGCGCCGACTCAATATCACCTGTTTTGTTGTAGGTAAGGGCTCCTTTTTCGGCCATGCCGTCGGCGAGCAGCGATTTGTTGTGGGTACGGCTGAGGATGTTGAGAATGCGATCGCGGGAATGCATGGTGAGGTGATCGTCGCTGATCAGCAGCATCGTATGCACCAAATCCTTGGCGCTGGTTGTGTTGGTACCCATCAGATCGGGCAATGAAGTGGTGATCTGAGTTTTTTGGAGCCCGTAGCCCTTAAATCGCTGGTTGAGAGCGGCAGGGCCACCCAACAGATCAATCATCATGTTGGTGGCGGTGTTGTCGCTGCCGACGATCATGCGGGTGGCTACTTCTAGGGCCGTGAACTGTGTGCCAGGCGGAGATAGCTGGATATCTCCTGAGCCTTCAGCAATCTGCGCTGGCAGCAGGGCAAGAGTTTGGTTAAGCTCAATCCGGCCTGCATCGACTTCTTCGAAAAAGGCCAGTAAAATCGGCAGCTTAATCGTGCTCGCAGCAGCGATGGCATCACTGCCGTCAAGATCGACGTAGTTGCGCGTATCGACATCGACGTAAAAGACTTTGGGCGTAAGGTTGGGGTAGCGATTGGGTAGCGCCTGTAAGTCTGCTTTGAGGGGGGCAATTTCCTGGTTTAGCGCAATGGGAAAGTTTGCGGCGGTGCTAGCTTTGGCAATCAGGGAAGAGTCGGCGATTGACGCGGTGCGGGTGTTGCTGGGCAGTACCTTGAGCAGCGTGCCACCAATAGCCGCGATCCCAAGTCCGGCGATCGCCAGACGACCTAAATACAGCAGGGCAAGCGGCGTTTTTCGTCGTGGGTTTCGTCTGCGAGCCAGGCTGAGAGGAGGCGTTGTCCGGTTGGCTGTTTGGCCTATCAATCGGCCTGCTGTTGGGCTGTTAGATCGGGTCTTCAGTGCCGGGTTTCCGCCAAGCATTAGCGGGGTGACGTTTGATCTGCGATCGCCACCTGCCTTTCTTTTAACCCGATCGGCTCTAGACTTTTCAAGCGCCGATTTCTCAGCGACACGCGGCACCCGACGGCGACCTTCTTTGCCCACAGCACTACTCATAGCACTGTCCGGTCGCTTACGAACCCCATCGCGACGGCTACGGCGAGCTGATAACGGAGTTTTATCACCTGAGCGATCGTTTGCGGGCGCTGGCTGTTTGCCTGAATGATTACGCGTGCCGTTGGCATCTGTCATGACTTGCAGGTTAATCCTTCTTTAAATCTGTCTTTGGCTCTGTGTTTGGCTCTGGCAATGCCCATTCCACCTGCCGGAGAATGCCTCTAAGCAAGGCAACTTCGCTAGAGGCTGGAGCGGCTCGGTGCAGTAGCTGTCTGAACTTGCGCATACGGCTAGCTGCTGTATGGGGATAAAGATACTCTACTTTCAGCAATACTCGCTCTAAGTGTTGATAGTATCCTTCTAACTCGTCAAGCTGCGCTTTATTCAGCACAGCAGATTCCGATTTTTTACCAGATAAGGGGTCTGAGAGTAAAGAGCCAGGCATATTTTGTTGCAGACCCGTAGGGTGGGCATGGCCTACCGCCTCAGAACTCGCCCGATAAAGTTCGTAGCAGCAGATGGCAACCGCCTGAGCCAGATTAAGGGCGCTGTAGTCGGGACTGGTCGGAATTTTAGTGAACTGCTGGGCGTAGCTAAGTTCCTCATTGCTAAGTCCGCGATCTTCAGGGCCAAACAGTAGGGCCGTGTCGCCAGGTATTTCGGGCGATGAGGCTAACAGGAAGGGAAGGGCGACTTCGGGCAAATCAAGTGGGGCGTTGAAGCCGCGCTGGCGGGCGGTGGTTGCGATCGCCAAGTGACAGCCAGCCAGCGCCTCGGGGATCGTCGCGACTCGTCTAGCTGCTTTTAAGATGTCTTTGGCGTGAACTGCCATTTGCAGCGCTTCATCGCTGAGTGGATCGCACTGTGGGTTGACTAGCACGAGCTGCGAAAGGCCGAAATTTTTCATCACTCTAGCGACTGAGCCGACGTTCAAGGGGCCAGCGGGTGAGACTAAGACGATTCGGATGGAGGTTAGGTCTGTAGGGAGGGAAGATTTTTGAGCCATGCTTTAAAATTAGTAGGTATCCCTTTGCTTAAATATTCTGAAGGTGGGCAACGTGAGGAGATCGTTAGTCTCGATATGTTTTCTCGGGTGCCCACCCTACGTTTTTATCCCTATGGCGAAACAACTTGCAAAATCCGATCTGCCGTCTAAGATTTGTCCAGTTTGCGGTCGGCCCTTTACCTGGCGTAAAAAATGGAAAAGGTGCTGGGACGATGTGAAATATTGCTCGGAGCGCTGCCGTCGTAGACGTCAGCAGGCGGAAACCTCAGATAGCTCGTCCTAGCTTAAGCAGCGTCTGAATGTAGGGATCGGTAAAGTCAGCGACCGTGTGTGATGCCCCGGCTGCAATCAGTTCTTCGGCTGTGTGTGTGGTGGTTACGCCAATGGTTTTGATGCCTGCACCGACGGCTGAGGTAATGCCCGCGCGCGAGTCTTCGAAGGCGATCGCCTCATCAGCCATAACCCCCAGATGATCTAAAGCGGTTTGGTAGGGTAGTGGGTCGGGCTTGCCTCGGGGCAGGTGATCGCTAATGACGATGGGATCAAAGGCTTCACTTAGCCGCAGCTCACTAAGCATAAAGGCAGCATTTTCGGGCGGCGCGTTGGTCACCACAGCCACCGCAATTCCCTGCTGCTTAATCTGCGCTAGCAAGTCCAACAGTCCTACTAAGGGCTCAAGGTTTCCTGCCGCTAGCGCCCGAAATGTCTCTTCCTTACTGTCACTAAATGCTTTACCTTCTGTGGCAGGCATCTGAGGCAAAAAGTCGGCTAGAATCGCTGCATTTTGTCGCCCGCTGATTTTTTCGCGGTAGCGCTGTTTATCCAGGTCAATACCGTGCTGAGCGAAAATCTCTTGAAACACCCGAAAGTGAACTTTGTCGCTGTCGGTAAGCGTGCCATCCAGATCGAAAATTATGGCCTTGAGCATTAATTTTGTAATAAAGGTTTGACTCTATAGCGTTGGTCACTTAGCTAAAGTACAGCATTACAGGTGAAGCCTTTATATAGCAACGGGCTAAGTGACTCGCCGCGTGCGAATGCATCCGCACGCGGCTATAACCCTTATTATTGTGGCGCTAGATGCCGTGATAGTCTAGTTAATCTTAAGACGTTAAAAGCAACGGTTACTTGAAACCGTTGTTCTGACGGGGAAAGTTCGGTGAAAAACCGGCGCTGTCCCGCAACTGTGATGGATCTTAAGGATGAAGCTCGCAAGGACTCTCCTTTTGTTCTGAGCCAGAATGCCCGTGCGTTTTACGATTCACTTAACTCATCTGCGCGGTACAGATGAAAAAACCAACATGAATAAATTACCTGTTACGGTTGTCACTGGCTTTTTGGGCGCTGGTAAAACAACGCTGGTGCGCAATCTGTTGCAAAATAATCAGGGCCGTCGCATCGCTGTGATCGTAAATGAGTTTGGCGAAGTTGGCATTGATGGCGAACTGTTGCGCGACTGTCAGGTTTGTGATGAGGATGGTGGCGATCGCGCCCCAAGCAACAACCCAACCGCGAACATTCTAGAGCTGGCTAATGGCTGCTTGTGTTGCACCGTGCAGGAAGAGTTTTTGCCGACGATGCAGGAACTAATTAAGCGGCGCGATCAGCTAGACTGCGTGGTGATTGAAACTTCTGGGCTGGCATTGCCTAAGCCACTGGTACAGGCTTTCCGCTGGCCTGAAATTCGCACTGGTGCCACTGTAGACGGCGTGGTCACCGTTGTAGACTGCGAGGCGCTAGCAAAAGGTGACCTAGTAGGTGACTTAGAAGCTTTAGAGGCTCAGCGACAGGCTGACGAAGAGTTAGACCATGAAACGCCGATTGAAGAGCTATTTGAAGACCAGCTAGCCTGTGCGGATATGGTGCTGCTTACCAAGGTTGATCGGGTAGATGCGGCGGCGCTGGCAAAGGTGAAAGATTGGCTAGCTGGTGAGCTGGCAGAGGGTGTAAAGGTGCTGCCTTGCCGAAATGGCGAGCTGAGTCCAGACGTGCTGCTAGGCTTTAACGCCGCAGTAGAAGACGATCTCGACAATCGTCACAGCCATCATGACCATGAGGCAGAGCATGAGCACGATGATGATATTACTTCTATTCCGCTGACGCTAGAACAGTCTTTTGATCCAAAGGCCCTGGTGAACCAGCTAAGTGCTTTGGTGCGTGAGCAAGAGATTTATCGCATTAAGGGATTTGTGTCGGTGCCGGGTAAGTCTATGCGCCTAGTGCTAAACGGCGTCGGCAATCGGTTCGACACGTTTTACGATCGGCCCTGGCGCTCGGATGAACGGCGGCAAACAAAGCTGGTTGTGATTGGGCATGAGCTGGATGCTGAGAAGGTGAAAGCTGCGATTGTTTAGAGCATTCATCAGTTGCTTCGAGCCCTGGAACAATAGCGACTAGAACATAGCAAGAAGTGGGTGGCTTAGAGGAGCTTCTATTCACTAAGGTAAGGGCAATAAGGTAATTAATGTCGCTAGGACTTTTGTTCAGAGCTGTTATTTGCAGGGCTATGTCGATGAAGCATACGGATGTTGTTGAGAGTGAGAATTATGTGCGGATTGCGAGAGTGATCGCATTCATGCGGCAGCATCACAAACAGCAGCCAGATTTGGGTGCGATCGCTCAGCATCTCAACCTCAGCGAGCACTACTTTCAAAAGCTATTCACCCAGTGGGCGGGCATTAGCCCCAAGCGATTTTCGCAGTATTTGAGCATAGAATACGCCAAGTCAAAAATCGCCCATGCGCCCAACCTACTCGACCTAACCTCAGAAACAGGCCTGTCGAGCCCAAGCCGACTGCATGATTTGTTCGTCACTTTAGAAGCGCTCTCTCCCGGCGAATATAAAACAGGCGGCACTGGGTTAGAGATTCGCTATGGCGTTCATCAAACGCCTTTTGGTCAAGCTTTAATCGCCGCAACAGACCGGGGAATTTGCAACATTTACTTTCTCGAAACGACGGCAAGCAATTCTATTGAACAAGCTGAACAGATTTTAACAAAGCGGTGGCCAGCCGCTAAAATCACTTTTGACAGCGCCGTTACAGAACCCTTGTACGACAGCATTTTTGGATCGGTCACTGCGCAGGCAAAAAAGCCACTGACGCTGCTGGTAAAAGGCACCAACTTTCAAATTCAGGTATGGCGAGCCCTGCTACGAGTCCCTTTTGGAGAAATGGCAACCTACCAAACGCTCGCCGAGATGATCGGCAGACCAGCCGCAGCAAGAGCAGTCGGCACCGCTGTTGGCAACAATCCGATTGGCTACCTGATTCCCTGCCATCGAATAATTAGGGCTTCCGGTGAGTTGGGAGGTTATCTTTGGGGACTAGAGCGCAAGACCGCTATGCTGGGCTGGGAAGCGGGGCAGATATCGCTCACTCATGAGCTATCTGACAAGCTATCTGTCGCTGCTGAGATCCGCTGCTGAGGACGCCCTATGAAAGCTTCAGATATCGGAGAACTGTTGCTATTGGCCGCACTATGGGGCGGTTCTTTTTTGTTCATGCGAATTGCTGCACCCGTGCTAGGCCCAGTGTGGCTTATCGAGATCAGGGTTTTGTTGGCAGGGCTGGCTTTACTGCCTTGGTTACTCGTTGTGGCCAAGCGCTCAAAGCTTAACCCCACGGGCGCTAGCCGCATCAGCCTTGGCTCAGAGATTCGCGCCAATATCTGGCCGCTGATAATCGTGGGTGTGATTAACTCTGCGCTTCCTTTCGTTTTACTCGCATTCGCCTCTATTTTTCTACCCACTGGGTTTACGTCTGTTTTGAATGCTACATCGCCTTTATTCGGCGCGGTGGTGGCGGCGGTGTGGCTAAAAGAGAAGCTGACGGTTAATCGGCTGGTCGGGTTTGGGCTGGGATTTATGGGCGTGGTTGTGCTGATTGGGTGGAAGTCTTTTGCGGCGACGCCTGCTTTTGTGACGGCCTGTGTAGCGAGCTTGTTGGGCGCGATGATGTATGCGATCGCTGCCCCCTACATCAAGCAAAAGCTCTCAGGCGTCACCCCCTTGATTATCGCTACCATCAGTCAGCTAGGTGCAGCGCTCGTCCTTATTCCGGCACTGCCTTTTACCGTGCCATCCGCCTTTCCAGGCCCAACTGTCATCCTCTCAGTGCTAGCCCTATCCCTATTTTCAACCTCGCTAGCCTATCTGCTTTACTTCCGACTCATCCAAAACGTAGGCTCTACAAAGGCACTGACCGTCATCTTCATCGTGCCTATATTTGCCATGATTTGGGGCGCTTTGGTTTTAAAGGAGCCGATTACAGCCTCAATGGTATTTGGCTGCGCTCTAATTTTGCTCGGTACAGCCTTTGCCAACGATCTGCTGTTTTCTAACGCGCCCAAACCCACACCGTAGGCTCGCGTAATATTGAAGGCTGTCTTAAGAGTCGGTAGTATTAGGCTCAGTGCTCTTTTCTGCGATCGCTAACCAGCTTTCTAAATCTGGCAGGCTCGAAAAAAGGAGCGTCGATTCTATCAAACTTCTCGTTTGTGAGATGGATAGCCGGTTTATTCTTGATTCAAACGACCCAGGTATTTCGCCCAAGCTGCGAGCCAGCATACGCAAAGCCAAAGAATGCTCCTCTTGTAGCTGTTGCTGAAGCCCCTGTTGAACGCCTTTTTTCACTGCGCCCTGATAAATAGAAGATTGCTCTAACAAATCCATGCCAATAATTCTCTGAATTAACGACTCTTCTAACAGTAACCCTGCCATTATAGCTGCGGATGCAGCTATAATGGCTTGAGCCTGTGGCTCTACAGCGTCTCGAATCTGAATAGCGACTTGCTCTAGGGCTACGACGGGATCTGCGACTCGGCTGAGCACGGCAAAAGGAAGCAGCCCTGGTGACTTTAAGAATGATTCGAATGGCTGTTCCCAAAGCCGAATCACTTCAAATTCGTGGGACGTTTTGCCTTTCTGAAAGCGAGTTTGATAAACTTGTTCGGACTGGGTAGGCCTGAGGTAGATGACAACCTACCGTATTACCTTTTTGGGCTCCTGGCGGCAGATACGTACCCAGTAGTCCAGCATACGAAAGGGAATTTTGGGATCTGGATTGGTTTGAAACTCTATATGAAGGATGGTCTGCCCGGCGACTGACTGGGACTCTAGCAGAATGATGGAATCTGCTCGAATCGGTTCTAAAGATAGCTCGGATGGGTTGAGTTCAGCGACGCTGACCGACTCCTTTAGCAGCCAAGCGGCAAAGTCAGCGGTAAAGTTTTCGACCAGGAATTT
>JBGTGK010000042.1:0-1718 GCA_041746795.1 Phormidesmis sp. | reverse complement strand
TTGTGGGGCGATCGCCGACTAGAAAGGCTTTGTAACACCCGCCATTTGTCGCTCAGCCGGACGCTGGTTGCCCACTGAATCCAAAGGGGCATATAGCGAATTACATCGGCTGCGCGATAGTCGGTCGTTGCCTGTAAATGGCTGGAGAGCTGGGCAGTATAGCCGTTTCGCTTCGCCCGACAGATGTACTCAAAGTCGCCGCCATAGTGACGAAAGCGCTGCGTGTCAGGCAGGCCAATATCAGCAATAATTCGGGTCGGCAGGATAGCGATGTTGCCGTTGAGCGTATCTACATTGAGCACAGGCTGGCCGAACTGACCCACGTCGTTGATGAGCTGACTGGCAATGACGCCGCCAAAAACAACCCAGTTAGGATGCTGCTGGTCGCAGATAATTCCGCCTGTAAGGATCTTAGCGTTAGGGGTTTGGCAGTGCTTTATCACCTGAGCAATGAAGTCATCAGCTAGGGTGATGTCGTCGTTGAGCCAGATGATGTATTCAGGTTTAAGCGCTTCGGCGGCGTAGGTCATGGCTTGGGCGATCGCGCCCGTCCACCACAAATTGCCATCACCGCGCAGCAAATGCACCTGAGGAAAGCGCTGTTCGACGAGCTCAGGTGTCCCATCGCTAGAATCATCGTCTACCACGATAATTTGTGCGCTTGTGGGTTGTAGCGCTTGAGCCGCTACCTGCTGAGCGATCTGCTCAGTGAGCTGCTGCAAAATTGCCGTAGTAAAGGCTTTTCGATTGCGAACTGGGAGGGTAATCCCAAAGCTAGGCATAAGGGTTTTGAAAAGAAATTTACTATTATTTGTGCCCAAATGAAAGATAGAAACTTGATTTGATAGATGTAGAAGCTTGTATCTACTGGAAATATGCAGGCGAAGATGCTAGGCTCTATCACTATATGAGGCTATATGTAGCGTTTGCTAGGCATTATTTGATCCTAAAAACGCTATATCAATGCAATTCACTACTATCCCTAACGGTTTTCCTAAAGCCATGGTTCAAGAACTCGAACGCACCCGCCTTAAAAGTCCTTTTCCCGAAACGGCACCTGCGGCCTATCCGGTGTTTTATCGCACTTATAGCCGTCGATTTGAGGGGGGACGGCGGGAAGCTTGGCAGGAGGTGTGCGATCGCACCCTCAAAGGCCTGGTAGAACTTGGCAAGCTCACCGACGAAGAGCATGCGCTAGTTTCTAAAATGCAGCGCAATCTTAAGGCCATGCCTTCGGGCCGCTGGCTGTGGGTAGGCGGCACCGACTGGAGCAAAAATCCCCAAAACTTTTCGGGAGCCTACAACTGCACCAGCACTAATGTGACAGACTGGCGAGCTTTTGGCCTGATGATGGATTTGGCCATGATGGGCTGCGGTACGGGCGCGGTGCTAGAGCCCAAGTACATCAATCAGCTCCCTAAAATTCGGAATAAAGTTACCGTTACGATGCGAGGCAGTGTTGGCGCAACACCGGCAGACCAGCGCCGCGAAGAAGCTGAAATTAAGGTAGATGAGACAAATAATCGCGTTGAGATTATTGCTGGAGACAGCCGCCAAGGGTGGGTGAAGTCGTATCAGACTTTGCTAGAACTTTCGAGTGATGAACGGTTTGATGGCGAAGTAGAAGCGATTATAGATTTGAGTGATATTCGTCCGGCAGGCGAGCGGCTGAATGGATTTGGCGGCATGGCAAATCCGGTGAAGCTGCCTGAGCTATA
>JBGTGK010000041.1:0-12955 GCA_041746795.1 Phormidesmis sp. | reverse complement strand
CAAGGGCTGTTTTAACCATATATGTAATGCAAAGAGCTGTTATTACGGCGCAAACTCGTTAGGCTAGGGTAGATTTACCACTTTAGATAACTTCACATTCAGCTCAGCGTCAGCTGCTTTCGTCACCCTGCCAGATGAGTTCTTTGTTTCAATCCATCTCTAGCTTTCTTAAACGGCTGTTCGGTATCACAGAGCGTTCCGGCTCTGCTCTGGACAACCGCCCTAGCCCCACAGAAGACCGCGACTACAGCCAATCCTTCGATCCGCGAGTATCTGCCCCTTTGCGGCAGCTGGTGTACCAGGCGGCTTATGAGCTGCCCCAGCAAAAGCGCACTCACGCTGCCCAGGTCGGCGCGCTGTTTAGGAAAAAAGACCGCTCGTTTTCCTACGAAAAGTATAATTTCGCCAAGCTGATAGACCTGCTAGAAGCCGTGCCTGATTTGGTGCAGATGGAAAGGGTTGAGCCCGATCCCGGCAACTCTAGCTCAGCGCCTGTGTATTACGTACGGCCCGTGACCGATACCCGGCAGCTGCTGATCAGCACCTTGAAGGGCTACGACAGCGCCGATGGGTGGGTACATATGGATAGCTTAAAAGAGGCCGTTACCCGTCAAGACGCTTCATTTTCTAGCCAGCGCTATGGCTTTAGCGATTTTCAAGCGTTCATTCAAAGCAGACCCGATCTGATTGAGTTTAAGACCGACAGTCCTAGCTACGTCAGGCTCAACCAGCGAAAAGAGCTGCCGCGCATCGTTGCCAAGCCCAAGCGCGTCCTCAAAAGACCCAGATTTGCAGATAATAACGGTCGGAGCGTGCCCGATCGGCCTAGCGCTTCAATCATTGAGCCGCTCTCTAAGTTTGCGGGGCTCTCGATGGAAGTGCTGAATCAAAAGGTGAGTGAGCTAGCTGCGATCGCCCTCCACGAAAACTGGTACTTTGGCCCCCAACCGCCAGAAGACTTCGCCTACCCCATCCTCAAAAGCTACCTGCGCTACACCTTCATTCGCTTACAGCACGAACGAAAAGTCATCCCTAGCGAAAACAACCAATACCGCGCCTTTAACACCGGCCTCCTCGACAATCTGCTGCGGCCCATCTATGCCCTCCTCACCCGGCCTGCGAGCAACCTGCCTGACCGCCAGTGGAATTTGGCCTTTTGCATTGCCGGTGAAGGCTTCGCTGGGAAAAAGCTGGTCTCTCAGTTCGCCGACTTGCCTGTCGCGGCCAACTATCTTGCCAACGCAGATCAGGCCTTTTATCACCTAGCTGCTGGCACACCCCAGGTAGACTGGCAGCACGTCGTTAAAGACAACATGGCCCGCCTGCCCCTAGCCTTTTTAGAAAAATATGCGCCCGCAGGCTTTACGCCTCGCAGCACTAAAGGGCTCACCACGCCAGAATTCTTTGACCATAAAAGGTCATTCATCACCGCCCTAGAAGCAGATCCGGCTGGCTACCGAAGTATCGTCAGCAAGCTAGAAGAAGCGCTAGAGCGCACCCTTAAAAGAACTCAAATCAACTACAAAACGGCGGTGCCAACCTACTATCCCAAAATCAACAGCATCGATCTGCTGCTGCCAATGTGCCTAGCGGATGAAAGCACTGCTGACTTGGCGCTGGTCGTCAGGCGCGAGCCGTCATCAAAATACATTGGCCACACCATTTTGACCATGCGGCAGGCTTATAACAACGCTCGCCTGATCTGCAAGCTAGATGAACACTGGCTCACTCGCTCTATAATCCTTAGCCAACAGGAATTTGATGAAGACGAGGACGAGTCGGAAGGGTTTGAGACTGAGGAGGGCGTTCCTGATAATGAGAGGGTGGTTACTGATACCATAGGTACCTATACAGAGGATTGAATGAGCGTGGAACTTGTTGGTGTTGCGATCGCTTCAAACAGTGCGCTACTTAGGTCAAAGACTAAGCCATCAGTTCAAAAGATTGATCGTCTATGGAAGAAAGTCAGCATCTAAGACTTGAGATAGCTCGTATGGAAGATTCTCGGGAAAAGTCGCAATCTCTAAGCCTGTTTCTGTAGATGCCAAGGTTCTGGCATTCGCATAAGCTTTGGCGACAACAGTCGGCAAATAGTTCTCTAAGCTAGGGCTATCCGACAAAATATCCTCAATTTCGATTCTGGCATTTACGATAGAAGCACGCCAGCTGTTAGAACGCTTGGCCGCCTGAAACTGCCATTTCAATAGATGCAACAGTAGCCCCGTCAAATGGCTACGAAGCGCTTTTGTATCGCGTTTAGCCAAGTCTTCTATTTCCTCAATTAGGTTAGAAAGGTCTAACTCTTCTAATCGCCGCGACTGAAGCGCCGCAAGCTGAGCTTCTACCCAAAGGTTAAAATCGGTATCGTATAGAGTTTTGAGCTTTAGCATGACGGCTAGCCAAATGAACTGTCTTTTCTCGACCTTCTTCCAAAGACGCCTTACGAAGCGTTTTGTGCTGTTCTCTCTAATCCTAGCTGAATGAGCTTGTCTACTAGCTGAGGAAAGTCAACGCCGGAGGCTTTCCACATTATTGGGTACATGCTAGTGGCCGTGAAGCCGGGCAGGGTGTTAATTTCGTTGATCAAGATTTCGCCCGTAGATTCGATGTAGAAGAAGTCAACACGGGCGAGGCCTGCGGCGTCAATGGCCTGAAAGGCACGGATGGACATTTCTTGGATGCGATCGCGCACCCCATCCGGCACAGGCGAAGGAATCAACAGCTCCGCTCCACCTGCCGTATACTTCGTCTCATAGTCATAAAACTCAGCGCTAAACTTCGTCTCACCTAGCACCGACGCCTGGGGATTGTCATTGCCCAAAATAGAACACTCTATCTCACGAGCCACTACGCCCGCTTCGACGATCACCCGGCGGTCGTAGCTAGCGGCACTGTCGAGAGCGGCTTCTAGCTCTTTGCGATTAGTCGCTTTGGCAATGCCGACAGAAGACCCCAGGTTGGCTGGTTTAACAAAGCAGGGATAGCCAATGTCCGCTTCTAGCTCATCACACAGCTTAGGAAAAATGCAGGGGTTGGAGTAGATTTGGGCGCGTGTCACCCCGCTGTACTTCACCTGAGGCAGCCCGACTTGAGCAAAGGCGCTCTTCATCGCGAGCTTGTCCATTCCCAAGGCAGAGCCCAAAACCCCACAGCCCACATAGGGCATCTGTAAGAGTTCGAGCAGACCCTGAATCGTGCCATCTTCGCCATTAGGGCCGTGTAACACAGGGAACCAGATATCAATTGAGCCCAAGTCAACCTCAGCTAAGCTGGCAGAATCTTGGCTGGCTAAATTAGGTAGGCGCTTAGCCAAACTCGCCAAATCAGGTAGCTCTCCAATGGATGTATCATCACCCGCTAGGGCTCTCCCAGATACCAGCACCTGCTGGGCTAGCTCGCCAGTTACCCAGCCGCCGTCTTTGCGAATGTGAACGGGGATCACGTCGTATTTGCTGGTGTTGTTGCCTGAGTTTAGGGCACGGGCGATCGCGCCTGCCGAGCGAATCGAAACCTCATGCTCTCCCGAACGTCCACCAAATAGCAAGCCCACCCGCATAGCCATCAGCCATCGTCTCCTTCAAATGTCCAGCAAAGAGCCTATCACAACCCTGCAACCCGTAGAGGCATATCAGAGGCAACCCTCATGGTCGCCCTTCCATCACCACCAAAAAACAGTCAAAAAAAAACGCCTGGGATTCGTCAAAAAATCTGAATCCAAGCGTTTGATCAGGGTGCATCTACCACCTATTTCTTCTCTGATCAGACCGTCCATCCGGGCAAAAAGCTCGGCATCAGCTTGAATGTAAAAACTGTCTAGGGTAAACGTGACTTCTCCAGCTTTCACGCAATAATGAGCCCATCGATCGTTTCGTACCCCTTAGGAAATAGTGACCGTCGTGAAATACTTCTTTTTATCTGAGAGCTGGACAACCGGCAGAGTATGGGAATTTGGTGGGCTGTGGGATGAAAGAGCCAAGCGCCGACTGCCTCATTTGCAGAAGCTGGCTATTTGCATTCAAGAAAACGACGAAACGCTGTCCCTTTTTCAAACAGAAGACGCTGTTTTGATGCTAGAGGTGGTGCCCAAGGCAACCGTTCATACCGCCAGCACAGCCAGCACAGCCGATCCTACCATTGGACAGGTCGTGCTAAAGCGCTTGCTCAGTGCCGATCAGGTGATTGAACGCCTGTGTCAAGAAGCCGTTAGCCACAGCGCTCAGAGTGCCCTGCATCCCGAATCCATCCGTCCTGTGCTCAATTCCAACGGCAATATGCCCGTTGTGGCAACGCCCGTTATCCCAAATTACTAACTGCGCGCTGTAGCGCAGCAAGCGAACGGTTGTAGCCCAAAATCGCGCTGACGTTGTTAAACTGCGCCTGAGTTAAATCACTCTGCGCGGTCAGCACGTCAAGCTGAGTGCCTACGCCCGCCTGCAAGCGCAAATTAGCCAGGTTAAGCGCTTCTTGTGCCTGTGTAACGGCCACTTGAGAAGTCGCAATGTTTTCTTGGTTAGCCTGAAGGTTAAAGAAGGACTGTTCTACGTCAAACCGAATCTGATCGACGTTTTGACTAAACTGCTCTTCGTTGACCGCACCTGCAATCTCCTGCTGCCTAGCGCGGGCGCGGGCAGCACCGCCGTCAAACACCGTCAGGTTAAAGTTAATTCCCACTGAAGAGGTGCTGTCGTTGAAGCCGGTGGGAGCACCCACGGGGCCGTTAAGCGTGTTAATGGTGGCATTGCTAGTTAAAGTATTACTCACCCCATAGTTGGCAAATAAGCCCACCCGAGGGCGAATAGCTGCCAGGGCAATCCGGCGCTGCTGCTCATTGATGTCCGATTGAAGCAGCAGCTGCTCTAGCTCTGAACGGTTTTGAAACGCCAGCAAGATACTGTCGTCTAAATTGAGGGGCCAGGATTCAGCTTTAGCCACGGGGGTTGCTTGTAAGCCAGAGGTTGACGGCAGATTTAGCAGCCTGGAAATATCTCTGCGAGCAATATCCTGATTGAATCTCGACTGAACTAGCTGCTGCTGAGCATTAGCTAGCTGTACGTCGGCTCTTAAAACATCGAACCGGGTGCCCACACCCACCTCCTGACGTAGCTCAGAATCCCGCAGGTTTCGCTCTGCTTCATTCACAAAAGACTGGTTAATGCGGATTTGCTCACCCGCTTCTTGCAGCGCGTAGTACGCATTGGCCGTCGCCAGTCGGATATCCTCCTGCTGCGACTCCACCGCCAGCGCACTCACTTGTGTCTGTAGTTCCGCCGCCCGAATGGAAGCATCCCGCTGCCCGCCCGTCAGCAGATCGTAGTTCACTTGCACTGAACCTGCTAGTGACGTGTTGTTGGTGCTGCCCTGTCGTGAATTTGTCACGTCAGCGCCAACAGACGCTGTTGGCAACCTTGCCGCTTTCGCCTCTTGAAGAGCGGCCTGAGACTGATCCAAGGTCAGCAGGGAGGTCTGTAAGGTTTGGTTATTACGGTAGGCAAGCTCAATGGCCTGCTCCAAAGTGACCAACGGGTTTTGCTCTACGTTGACATCTGCTGGGACAGTCGGTACGTTCAGTGGATTAGGGTCAGAAAGTAAGCTGTCGGGCAACGCTTCAATAGCAGGTCGATCCGGCGAGCCAGCCGGAGATTCGGGCGGAGAGGCACTGTTGGGCGGCGCTGTGGGGGCAGGATTTGCTACAGGTGGAGCGCTCTCCTCCAAGGTTGGGAGGTTGTTGTCTTCACTAGGTGTCTGAGGGGCGGCAGGTGTCTGAGGGGCGGCAGGTGTCTGAGGGGCGGCAGGTGTCTGAGATACAGCGATCGCACCTGGTTTGGCGGGCGTTGCTTTCAACAACTGCCTAAACCCTGCTAAATCCATAGTCTGTAGGCTTGCTGTTGCAGGCGTAACTTCTGTGGTAGCAGCCGGACTTAGCACGGGTTCAACTGAAATAGGGGAAGATGAAGGCACCTGAAAAAAATCAGGCGGGCGAACTGCCGTCGGCAAAGGTGAGGCGCTCACCGGATCTGGGCGAACTGTTTGATCTGTCAATTGCTCCGACAAAGTGCCGCTGGGTTCACCTTGTGTGCCGTTTAACAGTGAAGAAAGACCTGTGCTGGTGGCTTTACTCTCAGCAGGGGGGGGCGTAGCGCTGGTATCTTCGGCGGCGGCAGGGCGCGACAGTGAAGTCGCCGAGCTGCTAAGAATGGCTAGCAGAAAAACGGCAGATTTGAAATATCGCATAGTGCTGATGGCTTCAATAGACTTTGACTCAAGGGCTCTGGCAAAACATCATAATATCTACGCTTCACCATACGACACTAGGTAGCCTGATGAATGGCTTTAGGACAACGTCTGGGGCAACAGCAGTATCCCAAACCACCTACGCTAAGCAAGATGGTTTGACCAATCGCAGCGATAACGCAACCTAAGTCGTTACATAGAACCACTATCCGCCGTTGCAGGCAATTTCCCGGACGACGCTGGCAAAATCGCTCGAATGCTTCTCCTTGCTTATACCCCTGCGATCGCCCCTCGATCGGGCACCTGTGACGCTGTACAAACCGCTACCAGCTCAGCTAATCCTTCCACAGATAGTACTAAACTGTCTAGTTCATTTGCAAGCTGAGCCACTGACATATCATCCAAGAAATACGTCTCTTCTGGGCGCTTGCTGTCGCTTTGCTTAAGCATCAAAGAAGGTAGCAAAACGGCATCTCCCAATTTTTTCCCGGCGAGCTGCGTAGCGATATCTTGCCCCGTGAGCAGGCCGGTGACAGTTATTTCCTGACCCCAGTAGTCGCTGCTAATAGGGGCCATGGTGACCGTCAGCCCTTGGATTTGGTTGAGCCTGGCGACTAGCGGCGCGAAGGCATGTTCCACCGCGTTGCCGACAATCCAGGTATACGCGCGAGGCGGCGAAACCTGCGCTGGCAAACCTTGTGCGATCGCCTCAAATTCCTTTAAAAACAGCCGAATAGAACCCACGCCGTTGCCAATTTGCGGATATGACTCATAGTGACTCTCGGGCGGTAAAGGCTGACGCCCGAGCAAGAACCACTCATCGGCTAGCCAGGCAAACGTCGTCCCCAGCTTGGCCTGAAATTCCGCCTGAAGCGCCTGTACCTGGGCGATCACCTCTTGAGCTTTGGCCGTGGTCACAGGCACCAATTCATCTTGCTCAGGGCGAAAGCGCGTGAGGCCCACGGGGACAACTGCGGCAGAGATGACGGCAGGGATATCGCCAGCGTGAAAGCTCGCCAAATCTCGCAGAGTGCGCTCCAAATGAGGGCCGTCGTTGATGCCAGGGCACACCACGACCTGCGCGTGAATCTGTAGCCGGTGCGCCTGAAACCACGCGAGCTGCTCAAGGATTTTGGCGGCTCTCTCATTTTTGAGCAGGCGCGATCGCACCTCCGCTGCCGTCGCATGCACCGACACATACAAAGGCGACAGCCGCAGCCGCGCAATCCGCTCCCACTCCGCCGGGGAAATATTAGTCAGCGTTAAGTAGCTGCCGTACAGAAAGCTCAGCCGATAGTCGTCGTCTTTTAGGTACAGCGTCTCTCGCTTGCCCGGCGGCTGCTGATCTATAAAGCAAAAGGGGCAGCGGTTTACGCACTGAATCAGCCCGTCAAACAGCGCGGTTTCAAACTCTAGGCCTAGCTCTTCGTCATAGTCCTTTTCAAGCTCTACCCGGTGAGAAACGCCTTTAGCGTCAATCACTTCTAGGTCAATTTCTTCGTCTGCACAGAGAAAGCGATAGTCAATCAGGTCGCGAGGGCGCTCTCCGTTGATAGAAACTAGGCGATCGCCCGCCTCGAACCCAATTTCTTCAGCAATAGAGCCCGGCTCAACGCTGGTAATTCGAGCAGGCGAGATAGTAGTGGTCTTTGGAGGAGACATTAGGAGGAAGACTTCAGATCATGCTTTCACATTATCGCTTCCTCTCTAGCTTATTTACACGTCATCCATTTACACGTCATCTTTTACACGTCATCTCTTTTACACGTCATCTATAGTGCCGAACGCGAGCGCCATCAAAATCACCGCGCCAAACGCCAGCCGATACCAAACGAACACCCAGGTACTATGTTTTTTTAGGAATTCGATCAGCCAAACAATGGAGGCATAAGAGACTACGAGCGCTGCCAGCAGTCCGCCTAGTAAAGGCACCAGAGTCACTTTACTGTCAGCGCCCATCACGTCTGTTAGCGAAGCTAGGCCCGCAATTAAAATCGCAGGCATTCCCAGCAAAAAGGAGAATCGAGCTGCCGTTTCTCGCTTCAGCCCCGCAAATAAACCCGCCGTCAGCGTTGAGCCTGAGCGAGATACTCCTGGAATCAGCGCCATCGTTTGTGCCAAACCGACTATTATGCCGTCATTAAGGCCCAGCTTAGAAAAGTCTCGCTTGCGCCGCCCAATGAGTTCGGCAATGCCCAGCAAAACAGCCATGACGATGGAAGTGACGGCGATCGCACCCGTAGAGCGCACTATCGAGCTGTCATAGCCAGGCACAAATACCTTAATAAACAGGCCCACTGCCAAAATCGGCACCGTTCCAATCAAAATTCCCAAGCCCAGCTGAAAGTCGGGGGAGCTATAGTTCCCACGGGTAGCCGCTCTTAAAAACTGGGTCGTCACCGAGGTCAAATCGCTCCAAAAGTACCAGAGAATAGCCGCCACGCTACCCAGCTGAATCACCGCCGTAAAAGACGCTCCCGGATCGCCCCAGCCCAGCATCACCGGCACTACCTTTACATGAGCTGTACTACTAATGGGCAAAAACTCGGTCAGCCCTTGCACAATCCCAAGGACAATTGCATGAAACAGCGTTATGGAATGCGCTGAGGGCTGTACGTCAGCACTGCTTGCCGCCTGTGCTATTAAGCTCGTTATTCCTACCATGAGCACTCTTGACCAAAGTTAATGGGCTCTGACTGGGTAGCCAAAGTAGTTGGAGTATCTATCAGCATGATTAAAAAAACCTTAATCTAAGACTATGTTTCCAAAGCGTAGGAGCGATTGTATCTGACTAGCGCAGTTCGGCTTCATAGTTCGGTTTCCGGTAGCTATTATCGGGATTATTTCAACCGCAGGCCACGGTTAGAGTAAATTATGTTATGTTAAGAATAGTTAAATCATCTCAGAAAAGCCTTGCAAGTTCTTAAGCCACCCGCGCCACACACTAAGGATTTTTGGGCTTTCCAGGTTTTTTCTCAGCCTGCTGTTGGCCGCTATTCGTTAGATCGGTATTCGTCAGAGACTGCTCTGCATGAGCCATCCGCTATTGCGATCGCCAGCCTACAGCTCAAAAAGCGGTATCAGGCGCTCAGCCAAAGAGCCGAAGACTCCCAAAGCAATCGGCTAGCTGCTTTGATCGCAGCAGCTCTTCTGGTGGCGGTTCCAGTATTTATTCAAGCGCCGCTGGTCAGGGTAGCACCCGCTTCAAGCTTGCTCTTTACGGTGCTATGGCTATGGCTAGGCTACCGCTGGATGAAAGAGCCTGCGCTTAACTTGTGGGGCGATCTGGTCGTTGGCTTTAGCTGGACTTGGCTAGCCGGATCGGTGTATTGGGGATGGTTTCGCACTAATCCATACGTCCACTTGCCTTTAGAAGCCATTGGGCTCCCGATTGTGCTGGTGCTGATGTTTTATGGCAAAGCCAAAATTGGCAACTACTTTTACTTGGGCTCTCTGCTAGGAACAGCCATTACCGACGTTTACTTTTACTGTGTGGGCCTAATTCCTTACTGGCGATCGCTGATGATGAGTCCGCCTAGTGAGGCTGGTAGGATTTTGCACGGTGCCTTGCTGCGAATGGAGACCTACGAAGGTGTTGGCTACGCGATTGTGCTGCTGACGCTGCTGGTGATGCTGGGTACTATTCCGATGCGATCGCAAAGCACCAAATGGTGGGCTTTTAGCGGCGCAATTCTCAGCACCATCTTAGTAGATAGCCTGTTCTTTATCGCTGCTGTGCTGTCCTAGGCTCAACCTCACCGGCCCGCTGCCCTAAAATGCATTGATGTATTGACTACGCATGACTACGCACTAGCCAAAAGTCTTTACAAAAGCCTTGAGTTAGCCTCACATTAGGCAGTAGGTTTTTGCCGGAAGATATATTGGCCTTGCGTATTTATAGGCGAGGAGTTTAAGTCAGCACTGATGGTGGCTAGTAACGCTCCGTGCAATCACGTTGGTGCAAGTTCGGGTATAGCTATAAGCTATTAGCGCAAAGTAAGCATGTAGTTGACGTAGCGACATTTGAGTAGGCTGTCTATCAGGCTACACTTGAGCACTCCTAGCACCCTCATGGCACCTCTTAACACAGCGCACTTAATACTTTTCCAAATAAAAACTCTTCCTGGCAACTGTGGCAACTCTTGAGACCACTTCACAACTCGGCCCCTGTCTGGTGCTAAAGGCAGGTAATAATCCGCAGTACTGGCCGTTAACAGGGAACAACTGCTGGACGGTTGGTCGCAGCGATGACAACAATTTTGTGCTGGGCGATCGCTGGATTTCTCGCAATCATGCCATGCTCCAAAGCATGGAGGATACCGGCGAGTTTTACTTAATTGACTTAGGCAGCCGTAACGGCACCTTTATCAACGGTCGGCGGGTCAGCGTGCCCGCTACCCTGCACAACAACGATGCCGTCACCTTCGGCCAAACCGAACTCAGCTTTTACTGCCCCGTGCCAGCAGCCGCCAGCCCTGGCGACTTTGGCGAAGTGTATGACTTTGCAGCGACCGCTACCCTCCACGTTCGGCGGCTGATCTCGGTACTGGTCGTTGATATTCGTGACTACACCGTCATGACCCGCCAGCTCGACGAAAAAATTCTTTCTGAGGCGATTGGCACATGGTTTCGCTATGCCGGAGACATTATTGGTGAGTACGGCAGCTGGGTTGATAAGTACATTGGCGATGCGGTGATGGCCGTGTGGATTCATGGTACTCAGGAGGTGACGCCCCAGTCTATGCTGCGAATTGCCAAGGCAATGAGCGAGCTAAACCGAATGACCAGCCAGCTACATGAAGAGTTTCCGCTGCCCTTTCCGCTGAGAATTGGGGCCGGGTTGAATACGGGCTATGCGATGGTGGGCAATGCGGGAAGTAGCGATCGCCCCGACTACACACCGCTCGGCGACACCGTTAACGCGGCTTTTCGCTTTGAAAGCTCTACCAAGCAGCTAGGCCTCGATATCTCTGTAGGCGAAACCACCTATCAGTCGCTAGAGCGGCTCGGCGTCAGCGAGCAAACTTTCAGACCCTACTCTATAGAAATAAAGGGCTACGAGCGTCCCCTGATGACTCACGGCTGCGCTTTTTCTGATTTAGATCGATTCTTAAGTGCCTACCAGCGCCAGAATCAGGATTCACTCTCCGTAAAGTCTTAGGAAAATGATATCCTCAGAATATATGCTGAGAGTATGTTTAATAAGAGGGTTTGAGCGGATGAAAAGCGGTATGAAACAGGCGCTATATACGGTAGTCGCCATTGGCATTTTGGTAAGCTCCTTGCTATTTGGCAACGTGCAGCCAGCAGCAGCTCTGTCGGTCACACAGGCAGGTGCCCTAGTAGGGAACCATTCTGCTTTGCTAGCAAACGCGGGCGGCAGAGAGTTGCGCAACTCTGTTGACGACAAGCTAGCCACAGAATACGGCAATAAAATTGACGTCAACAACACCAACATTGCGTCTTTTAGGAAGTTTAGAGGGCTTTATCCCACCATTGCAGGCAAGGTAGTCTCTAATGCGCCCTACGACGCTGTCGAAGATGTTCTCGACATTCCAGGCCTCAGCTCGGTAGAAAAAGATCGCCTTAAGCAAAATCTCGACAGTTTCACCATCTCTGATCCTGACCCTGCTCTAGTAGAAGGCGCTGACCGGTTTAATAACGGTGTTTATAAGTAGGTCTGATTTTGGCTGCGCTCAATCAGCAGCTTGCCCGAAAGTGGGCTGATAACCCGTAGGCTGAGCGCAGCCGTTGGCGTAGCCTCTACGCAGTAGATAGCCCAACACAACAATGCCTTCGGCTAACCTTAGCCGAAGGCATTACTTTTTGGCTCATTGCACCTGTTAGAGTAAATCAATCCCTTGCAGGAGCGCTTCTCATTGGCTAATCCTTTCTCTCAAACTGCGCTAGGCCAACCTTCTGTTGCTGATCATAAAGCCTCTGAAGCTTTTGATGTGCTGGTCATCGGCGGCGGCGCGGCTGGACTGTATTCGGCGCTTTGTTTGCCTGCAAATCTCAAAGTAGCGCTCATCACCAAAGACAATCTGACCATTTCGGCTAGCGACTGGGCCCAAGGTGGCATCGCGGCTGCTATCTCTCCTGAAGACTCTTCTAAGCTGCACATTGCAGACACACTGCGGGCGGGCGTGGGCCTGTGTGAAACCAAGGCCGTTGAGCTACTGGTAGAAGAAGCTCAAGACTGCATTGAGTCTCTGATTGATTTGGGCGTTGCCTTCGACCGGTCGGGCGATCGCCTAGCGATGACGCTAGAGGCAGCTCACTCTCGCAAAAGAGTCCTGCACGCGGCTGATACGACCGGACACGCGATTGTTTCTATTTTGGCTTCGCAGGTGCTTAAACGAGACAATATTCAAGTTTTTAGTCAAACCTTTGTGCTGGACTTATGGACGGATAAAACGGGCTGTAAAGGCGTCTGTCTGTCTCAAAGCAGGGCTCAAAACATGGATCAAGGGATGGATCAAGGCGGAGATCGACCCAGTATTCGATGGGTTCCTGCGCGGGCGGTTGTGCTGGCGACTGGTGGCGGTGGGCAGGTGTTTTCTCAAACGACTAATCCAGCGGCGAGTACGGGCGATGGGGTGGCGATCGCGTGGCGGGCAGGGGCTCAGCTACGCGATTTAGAGTTCTTTCAGTTTCATCCGACGGCACTTACGCAGGCGGGCGCACCTCGCTTTTTAATTAGTGAGGCCGTGCGAGGAGAGGG
>JBGTGK010000040.1:0-15881 GCA_041746795.1 Phormidesmis sp. | reverse complement strand
TGGCCGTTAGAAATTTGGAGCCCTGAAGAACTACAGGTTCGCTGCCCGCAGGTTGACTTGAACAATAGGGCGAGCAGCGCTAAAGAAAATTTTTCTGTCAAAGCAGCCATCTATTCGCCAGCGGATGGGCAAGTGCATCCTACGGAACTGACTCACGCTTTGATCTCTGCGGCTGAGGATCGAGGCGTCACCTTTCATTATGACGCTGAGGTAACGAAGCTGAAAATCTCTGGGCAGCACTGCTGTGGTGTGCAAACCCCTCAAGGAGATTTTGAGGCTGACTGGGTGATTTTGTCAGCAGGGCTAGGTTCGGCAGGGCTAAGCGAACTCTCTGATGTTGAAGGGCATGAACCTTTGGAGCTAATGCCGGTGCTAGGGCAGGCCATGGAGATTCATCTGCCGGAGGTATTAGGCAGAGAAGACTTTCAGCCGGTGATTAACGGGGACGATATTCACCTTGTCCCGCTAGGCAAGGGGCACTACTGGATTGGAGCGACGGTGGAGTTTCCAAACTATCTTGGAACCGAGATCGATCCACGATGGCTGAGCGTAGCCGAAGCCGGAGTCTTAGAAGCAGACAGGCTAGTGAATTTGCGGCGGGGGGCTGAGGGATTTGTGGGCGCGATCGCCCAGGCAAAAGTCATCAAAACCTGGAGTGGCCTTCGCCCTCGCCCGGTGGGGCAGCCCGCACCCGTAATCAAGCCCTTAGGCAATTTGGGAAATGTGATTTTGGCAACAGGGCACTATCGCAACGGCGTTTTGCTCGCACCTGCTACAGCCCAACAGATCTGTGAATGGTTAAAAGAGAGCCTGTGATTTCCTTACTCAGATTCACTACTGCTTTCACTAACCGATTGATTATTAGCTAATCTAACCGTTGTGCCGTCGCTATTAGCGCGATATACCCACTGATTGTTTCCATGGCTAACGGTAACTTCCCAGCCATCGACAGCGGCAAAGGTGCAAATATCATTGGGGCCACCGAGTCCCAAGCAGCCATCGGGCCAGGATTTGGCGCGGGCTCCAACAACGGTTAGCAGATCGGTTGAAACATTATCACGACTGGCAATGTCTTGAAGAACACGGGATTTAACGCTGGCGGGTAGGGTGACATCGACTGTCGATGTGTTGGCTGTGGGCGGCACTTCGATCGGGATGCTGATTCGCTCCTTACTTAGTTGCTCCGTTTGCCCTGCTTGGCCTGTTTGCGCCGCAGAATTAGGCTGTAGAGATGGTGCTTGGGATGGTGTTGCGCAGCCGGTTAGAATAACGCTGCTGGCTAGCAGGAGAACAGCACCTGTGAGCTGAGTCTTATTCAAAAATTTTTGTTGCGTCATGATCATTTCATCCATAATTGTGACATCCATAATTGCGACATCTGTGATCGAAGCTTTGTAATGATGACAATGGCGATGGTTGGGCCTGTATGAAAAGTAATGACCTTTGAGCTAACTAAATGAAACCTACACACTCTAAGAGAGCGATTTAATGAGTACTGACTTACCTGCGCTGATTCAATCTATTGGCTATGTGGGCGTTTGGGGCATAGTTTTTGCAGAGTCTGGGCTGCTAATTGGGTTTTTCTTGCCGGGGGATAGCCTGCTGTTCACGGCTGGTTTTTTGGCGTCTCAGCATTTGCTGAACGTGTAGCTGCTGGTAGTGGGCGCGGCAGTATGTGCGATCGCAGGCGATAGTGTGGGCTACTTCACCGGGCACCGCTTTGGGCGGCGGCTCTTTCGCCGTGAAGACTCCCGCTTCTTTCACAAAGATCACCTGATCAGCGCTCAAAAGTTTTACGATCGCCACGGCGGCAAAGCGATTGTGTTAGCGCGGTTTATGCCCATTATTAGAACGTTCGCCCCAATTACAGCAGGCATGGGCAAAATGCACTATCCCACCTTTTTGAGCTACAACCTAGCGGGTGGCATAGCCTGGACGTTCGGCCTGACGCTACTAGGCTACTTTTTAGGCAGCGTCATTCCCAATGTAGATCACTACCTGCTGCCGATTGTACTTGTCATTATCGTAATTTCTTTATTGCCTTCTGCGTTTCACCTATGGCAGGAAAAACGTCGGCACCGTCGCTAGATTACGGTCGATCCATGACGTCATAGCCTGCACTATCAACTATCTGGGAAAAAGCATTAGGACTCATTCAAAGTAGTTCGACCGCTATAGTTCGACCGCTATAGTTCAACGGTGGCCTTTACTTGACGGCAGCAGCATCTAAAGCATCCTGCGCAATGCTACAGGTGTCACCTTTCTCCTTGGTGACGATATCGCTAGCCATTTGAATGTCCTCTTGGTAAAGCCCTGCCCACTGTTCTAGCCGCTTTTCTGCCGGGGCAAAGTAGCTAGATTCGGCTGAAAGGCTGCAAAAATCTCTCATCATAGGTACCCAGCGGCTGTTTTTAGCATGTTCTTCGCCGTCGTCAAAAAGCGCTCTATCCGCAGCTTTAGCCTCATTATTGACCCCCGCGTCCGTCGATTGAGAGCCTAAACTAACCGAATCGACTGCTGAATTCGGCACCTCTGACTTTTGTATAGCATTAGGCGTTGCCATTACCTGACTACTCGGCTCCTTTGTATAGAAAGAAATCGCCGCGCCTAGTACCGCTAAGCCACAGACTGCGATCGCTAGCTTAGAATACAGCCTGGAAGACGCAGAAAATCGACCATTCGCTGCTGTAGAAACAATCACAACCGGTTTAGTAATACCTGGCAGCTGTTGCTCTACCCACTCTAAGCTAAAAACTTTTGCATAGAGATCATTATCCACCTCCAGCTTGCCGCGATTCATTTTAGCTAGGCCAGAGCGCAACAATACAGCTTGCTCAGGACTGTTGTTTGGAGTAATTTTCCCCTGCTGCAAAATTTGTATGTACGAAATCAACAAAGAATCGCTTCTGCTATAGTCCAACAGAGCCGACTTAATTTTGTTCAAATGAGGCGCGGCCAGACTGTTCTGCCAGTTTTCAACAATTTCTTTTTGAACGATCAGATCTACAATCGCCTCTGCGTCCCCTTCATCAATTTGGGCAGCATACTGAATAACATAGTCGCAAAGGGCCTTGGTCATTTCTGGCTGCTCGCCCACCCATTCCTGAATTCTTTCTAAAACAATAGGAATAGCATGGGCATCCACTTTAGGAACCATCTCCTCCCAAAAGCTTGATAATGCCACTGAAAGATTATCTTCGAGCTTTGATGAATTCATATTCTTTATCGGCCCACACACTAACAATATTAATAACGAAGACTCTTTGGGTTTGACTCTTTAGGTTTATTAGAAGTACGCTGCTGCTGAAACCAATACTGAGTGCTAGTTTCAACTCAGTGTTATATTTCTAACCATCACACTTTTTATTCATAAATTTATAGCTTTGGTGAAATTACATGAGAACGATGTCATCAGCATTATCCCCTATGCAGAAATAGAGTCAAGGGGGCTAGGTAACAGTCATATTTTTACCCAAAAGAGTCAGGTTTTAAGAGAGCAGCGTTATTCTATGCTGAAGAGCTATCAGCCTGAGCTAGAGGCTGACTTCTGACTATTATGAACACACCGCTTAAACACCACCTAAGGCAATTTCTTTGGTGGCATTTGCAAATCGTGATGAAATGCAGAGGCATTTTAGAGCTTTATCGCTAGAAGTTTTCACAGAACCTTGATTTATGCGCTTACTCCTTCAGCGACTGCTGGCTTTTATCGGCATCACCTCGCTCCCTTTGGATGACTCCGCCCAGCAGCGTTCGTCTTCTCGTCAGCCTACAAATGCTGCGGTGGCTGATCCATCATCCAGCGCCATTCAACGCGAAATTCGCCAGCAGCGGCAGTTCTCGCTCGCAGAAGCTATCGGTCGAGAAGGCGGCAGCTTTATGAAGGGCGAGTCTACTATTCCCCGCCCGCTGCGAGCTATTACCAAAATTAATCAGTTCATTACTACCTACCTGCCTGAGCCAACAAGCGCCCTTTCTACGACCCTGCAAGCCTGGGCCAAAGATGATATCCGCATCAGCCGTCAGCTTGATACCCCGCTGGTTGCTCTTGCCCAAATTATCGATAGTATGCTGTTAGAGCCCACGACCCTTGACGAGTTTGCTAGACAGGTTGCGATCGCTCACAGCCAGCTCACAGGCGATGCCGTAGTCTTCCCGAAGGAAATTCGCCCTCACTCCCAGCGGCTCAATCAGCCCCCTCTCGAAGCAGCCTACACCTGTACTCTCATCAAGTCAGAGCTTTCGATTCTGCTAGAGCGGCTACAGTAGAGCGGCTACAGTAGATTGGTCACAGCAAAGCGGCTACAGAATCATCCAGCCGATCTATCCTAACCGGGCTCGCACTAGCGATCGCACCATAAAGCGTGTCACGCTGTCGGGCTGGCCGTCCTAAGGACTCAATTGCCCCGACTAAATCTTCCTCCCGCTGACAGGTGCCGCCGAGGGCTCCTGCCATAGAGGTAATATGCTCCTCCATCAAGATACCGCCAATGTCGTTACAGCCCCAACGCAGCGCCTCAGTCGCCCCCTTTAGCCCTAACTTCACCCAGCTTGGCTGATGATTTTTAATCCAATTGCCCAAAAAGATTCTGGCTACTGCCGTTAGCAGGAGGGCATCTTCTAACACCGGCTGATCGCGGCCAACTCGTCGCCGTAGAGGCTTCGGTGCCTCTTGACCGACAAAGGGCAGCAAAATAAACTCAGAAATTCCTGGATATCCAGCCTCAAGAGACCGCTGCTGTAGTTTTCGCAATAGATCCAAATGAACTATCTGCTGTTCTACCGTTTCGATATGTCCTGATAGCATAGTGCTGGTTGTTGGTAGCCCTATCTTATGAGCCAACCCGACAATCTCTAACCACTCTGCCGCCGACGTTTTTTCAGGGCACAGTATCCGCCGCACCGAATCATCCAGCACCTCCGCCGCTGTTCCTGGCAGCGAACCTACCCCGGCATTTCGCAGCGCTATCAGTACCGCCTCTAAGCTCAGCTTGTCCTCACGCGCAACAAACTGTATTTCTTGGGGAGAAAACGCATGCACATGCAAATCTGGCGATGCTGTTTTAATTGTCTCGACGAGCTTGCAGTAGTAGGCCAAAGAAGTTCCCTTTATTTTTGCCTGGGGATTCAATCCTCCCTGCATGCAAACCTCCGTCGCCCCCAGTGCAGCGGCCTCAACGGCTTTTTCTAAAATTCCACTCCAGTCTACCCAGTAGGCACCCGCCTGGTGGGCGTCTCGACGAAAGGCGCAGAAGCTACAGTGCTGCTCACAGATGTTCGTATAGTTGATGTTGCGATTAAGCACATAGGTCACCGTGTCGCCTACCTGCCGCTGTCTGAGCAGATCTGCGGCTGCTCGAATCATCTCTTTCGCTACCGAGCCCTCTGCTTCGAGCAAAGCTATGCCATCGGCAACCGAAATATCTCCTCCTACCAACGCTCGATCTAAAATCTTCTCAATCACTGACTTAACCTCTGGCGTTGGCCGCGTAGTAGCTGCTTCACTATTTTACTAGACTCCTTTCATTAAAAAGTCCCAATTTATGCTAGTCTCAGCGGCTCGTACGAGTGGCGATCGCCTCAGGCTTAAGTCAGTTGCGTACAGCTTATGGGGTACCTTGAGGGCGATCGCAGTGTGTCCGCACTTTTGAACAAAGCCGCCAAACAAAGCCGCCCCGCTTCTGGGCCTGTGTTATGTAGCTCAGTCGTGAAGTGAGCAAAATTAAGGACGCGCCGAAGTCAATCGCTTTGTATAGCTCTGTTAGGCTCCTTGATGATTTTCCGTAAAAGCCAAACGCAACCTCTGCTATCTTTTTCCGTCGCTAACCTTTTAGTGGGCGCTACAAATCTTTGCGCATTTTTCGCTTTACCTGCCCTCGCACAAACCGTCTCTGCCGACACCACAGTAGGAACAGCTATTACAGCAGATAACGGCAATCAGCAATTTTCTGTATCGGCAGGCTCAATTAGAGGGAAGAGCTTATTTCACAGCTTTGATACGTTTTCGCCCGTAGACTGGTCTGTCGTTTTTGATCTTAATGATGCCGCTTACGCGGATGTCAATGTTGTCATCGGGCGAGTTACCGGGCAGCAGCAATCTATGGTGAACGGGGCGCTTGAGATCGTAGGTGGCAACAGCCCAGATCTGCTTCTGATTAATCCAGCAGGTATTACCTTCGGCCTAAATGCCCGTCTACAGCTGCCAGGTTCGTTTTTAGCCAGCACCGCTGAAAGCGTTCTGCTAGGCGATGATACCTTCAGCGCGGTTAATCCCGCCGGACTTTCTTTGCTCTCAGTCGCTGTGCCACTAGGACTGCAAATGGGCTCTGAGTCGAAGGCGATCTCCTATCAGGGGTCAGGGCATTCGCTGCGCGCTAGCACGCCTGATTTTTCACCTTATCTGCCCACTCAGCTGCCGACTGGTTTATCTGTTCAGCCAGGAGAGTCTTTATCTTTAGTCGGTAGCGGCCTTACCCTACAAGGAGGCGTGCTTACCGCGCCAGGTGGGGCGATCAATTTAGTGAGTTCGAGCAGCGGCCAAATTGGCATTGGGCAATCATTAGAACCAGGATTTTTTCTCAACGAGAGTAATGCCGCCTTTAATAGGATCGATCTTTCGGGGCAAACCTTATTGGATGACAGCAGCGCAGCAGGCACGGGAGGTGCGGGAAACATCTCTCTGCACGGACAAGACATCTCTCTTGCTGGGGGCTCGGTGCTGTGGTCTCAAAATAGAGGGTTAGTACCCAGTGGAAGTACTACCGTTGAAGCGTCACGTAGCCTTACTATTGATGGTCAGATAACGGATGCCAATGTGGTTAGCAGCATTGTTAGCACTGCGCGCTCTCTGGGAAAAAGTAGCCGGATCGACATTACTGCACCTCAGCTCTCAATCATCAAGGGCGGTCGCGTAATCAGTCAAAGCTTTGGCAGTGGAGAGGGCGCTGATGTCTCTGTGAAAACAGATAACTTACTTGTCAGCGGCTCTACACCTGCGACCTCAAATGTGTTTAGTCAACTGGGTGCGAGTGCTTTAGGCTCTGGACAGGCAGGTAGCTTATTGATCGCCGCCGATCGAATATCTGTGACTGAAGGCGGCTACATTGGCACAGCGACCTTGTTTGGCAGCGGCAAGGGCGGTGATGTTCGTATTCAAGCCAACGATATTTTGGTAAGCGGTGTTACGCCTAGCGGCGAAGTAAGCCTGATTGCGGCTACCTCTGTTGGCGGCAGCGGCGATGCTGGTAACTTATACATTGAGACTAATCGACTGACCGCGACAAACAGCGGCAGCATTCTTACCTCTAGCTTCAGTGCTGGTTCATCGGGCGATATTTCTATTCGTGCCGTCGAGTCGGTTTTCATTGGTGGTCGAGTCGCTGAACTTAGAAGCAGTGCAATTGTATCTGGCGTGTTCAACGTGCCGCCTAACTATGATCAGCTTCTCGGCGTACTGCCGACGCCGACAGGTGACGCTGGCAGGGTTAGCATTGAGACGGGGCGTTTGAGCGTGAATGAGCATGGTACTGTCGATGTCGCTAACTTCGGGACTGGCAAGGCAGGTACTCTAACCATTAGCGCAAAAGACACTATTCTCAACAGCGGTGAGATCACCGCGCTGACAGCATCGGGGCAGGGCGGGGATATTGCGATCGCCACGAACACCTTAAGAGCCAGGGGCGGTAGTGTCATTCGTGCAACCTCACTCAGTGCCGGAAACGGGGGCAACGTCGTCATTATGGCTCCCTTTATTATTGGCCGTGAAAATAGCGATATTGTCGCGAACGCAGTCGATGGGCGCGGCGGCAACATCTATATTGAAACTCAGGCTATTTTTGGACTGCGCGATCGCCCTCAGCTCACGCTTCAAAGCGACATCACAGCCAGTTCAGAGCTAGGCGTTGACGGCACGGTAGAAATTGCCAGCACCGGTTTAGACATCAATTCTGGGCTGGTAGAACTGCCGGTTTATTTTTCTGATATCAGCAACCAGGTAGCAACCAGTTGCAGCAGCGCAAACGGCAACCAGTTTGTCGCATCAGGGCGAGGCGGGCTACCCGTCAGCCCAAGCGAGTCCTCAGCAATCACTAGCTCCCTGCAAGACCTGGGCACCACGGCACTTCCCTCAGATGCAGGTTTTCCAACCCAAATCACCCAAATATCAGACCAGACATCAGACCGCTTACCTGATCATTTTGCTGCTCATGAGGCTGTTATTAGCGAAGCCACTGGTTGGAAGCGCGATCACTCAGGCCAAATAGAACTCGTGGCAACTGCTTCCTCCTCACCCACTTCTTTTACAGCCCAATGCCTGAAAAAAACACGCTCAGTCCTCCTAACCCGTTAAAAATGCTTAAAACCGGCAATTAAGACCTATAGACAGGCCAATCTCCGTCAGGTAAGTAAACGCCCTCAAACCCTCGAATCTGATCTTCTTTCATTCGGTAAATCCAAGCTGCTTGCAAAGGTTGATGGTCTAGCTTGAAAACTAACTCGCGATCGCGCTGATAGCTATCGTCACCGGCTATGTCATCGCTATCGGCACGATCTACAACGCCCTCTAAAGTATCCAACTGCCGTAAAACGTCGTCACAAACAGCGACACTGTTGCGAAATATCAGCAGGTAACCTTTTACCCAGTCTTCTCCTAGCGCCATGGCTGGATAGCCCCACTGGGGAAAATTATACAGGCAGCCTTTCACCATCGCAGGCAGCACCTGAGCTAAAGCTCGACTACAATACCGCCTATGGTAACGCCCACCTGGCTTGAGCGTGCCGTACACAAAGACAGACAGCTCAGCACTATTCTCAGCAATACCTTCAGACCTACCTATCGTAATCTGGCTCATAGTCCTCACCAAAGCTGTCTATATATAAAGTGCAGCTAAATGCCATTCCACCTACTAAAATACAACTCTATACAGTCAGCAATACAGTTAGAACAGAGCACAAGAGGATCAAGGCGTGGAATTGCGATACAGCCCAGCAGATATTGAAGCAAAGTGGCAGCAGTACTGGGCCGAACACAAGCTGTACAAAACGCCAGAAAATACGCCAAAGAACGTAGAAAATGGCTCCCAAAAGGAGTCTAAAAAGTTCTATGCGCTTTCTATGTTCCCCTATCCTTCAGGCGATCTGCACATGGGCCATGTGCGTAACTACACCATTACAGACGTGATTGCTCGCGTTCGGCGTATGCAGGGCTACCGCGTGCTACACCCCATGGGCTGGGATGCCTTTGGCCTACCTGCCGAAAATGCCGCTATTAAGCGAGGCGTGCCCCCTGCTGAATGGACGCTTAACAATATTGCTCAAATGCGTGAGCAGCTCAAAACATTGGGCCTCTCCTACGACTGGGATCGCGAGGTCGCTACCTGCTTGCCCGACTACTACCGCTGGACACAGTGGATTTTTCTTCAGTTTTTTGAGGCTGGCCTCGCCTATCAAAAAGAAGCCGCCGTCAACTGGGATCCAGTCGATCAAACGGTCTTAGCAAACGAACAGGTAGACAGTGAGGGGAGGTCTTGGCGTTCAGGCGCAAAAGTAGAACGCAAGCTCCTCCGTCAGTGGTTCTTTAAGATTACTGCCTATGCTGAACAGCTACTTAACGATTTAGACAAGCTTTCAGGCTGGCCAGAGCGAGTGAAGACCATGCAGGCCAACTGGATTGGAAAATCTAAGGGCGCTCAGGTCACCTTTAAAACCGAAGCGGCAGGCGATTTGGTCGTTTATACCACTCGTCCAGATACCTTGTGGGGAGCAACCTTTATGGTGATTTCTCCCGAGCATCCATCCGCAGATTCACTAACGACTCCAGCGCAGGCCGATGGGGTGAAAGCCTATCAGGAAGCTGCGGCTAACCTCAGTACGATTGATCGAACCGCTGAAGGTCGCGAGAAGACTGGCGTATGGACAGGTAGCTATGCCGTTAATCCAGTTAACGACGAGAAGATTCCCGTATGGATGGCCGACTACGTGATGATGAACTACGGTACGGGCGCGATTATGGCAGTGCCTGCTCACGACCAAAGAGACTTTGAATTTGCCCGTAAATTTGAGCTGCCGGTTAAGGCTGTGATTCAGCCGGAAGGAAAAACCTGGAACGGCCAGGCCATGGAAGTTGCCTACGCGGGCGATGGCGTGATGGCTCACTCGGGGCCTTTGAACGGGGTGGCTGCGGGCAAGGGTGAAGCACAGAGTGTGCAGCGGGCGATCGCCTACCTTGAAGAAAAATCCCTTGGCCAAGGCACCACCAACTACCGCCTGCGCGACTGGCTCGTCTCCCGCCAGCGCTACTGGGGAGCCCCTATTCCTATCATCCACTGCCCAACCTGCGGCACCGTCCCGGTTCCAGATCAAGACCTGCCCGTAAAGCTCCCTGAAAACGTAGAGTTCAGCGGTAAAGGCGCATCCCCCCTAGCCAAAATCAGCGATTGGGTCAACGTCTCCTGTCCTCACTGCAACGCTGCTGCCAAGCGTGAAACCGATACCATGGACACCTTTTTAGACTCGTCCTGGTACTTTCTTCGCTACGCCGACGCCAACAACGAATCAGACGCTTTCTCTCCTGAGCGAGTGAATGAATGGCTCCCGGTCGATCAGTATGTGGGCGGCATTGAGCACGCAATTTTACACCTGCTCTACTCTCGCTTTTTTACCAAAGTCCTGAGAGATCGTCAGCTCTTAAACTTCGACGAACCTTTTAAGCGGCTGCTTACTCAGGGCATGGTACAGGCGATTACCTATAAAAATGCTGAGGGTCAGTTCATTGTCCCCGAAAAAATTGCAGACCTAAACAGCCCTGCCGATCCGGCGACAGGAGAGCTTTTGCAAGTTTCCTATGAGAAAATGTCAAAGTCGAAGTTCAACGGCGTTGCGCCCTCGCAGGTGCTAGCAAAATATGGCGCTGACACCGCTCGCATGTTCATTCTTTTCAAGTCGCCTCCCGAGAAAGATCTCGAATGGGACGATGCCGATGTCGAAGGGCAGTTTCGCTTCTTGAACAGAGTGTGGCGAGCGGTTACCGAATTCTCCCAGTCTGATAGCGTGAGCCTCACCCAACAGATTAATACGATTAGCCAAAGCGAGCTTAGCAAGGAAGATAAAACGCTACGCCGCGCTACGCACACTGCGATTAAGGAGATTACAGATGATATCGAAGGTGACTATCAGTTCAATACTGCTGTTTCTGAGCTGATGAAGCTTAGCAACGCTATCAACGATGCCTCAGATAAAACCACGCTAACTTTTGCAGAAAGCGTCTGTACCCTGGTACTACTGCTGGCACCCTTTGCCCCTCACATTGCCGATGAGCTATGGTCGCAAATGGGTGAGGGCTCAGTCCATCAGCAGCCTTGGCCTACGGTAGATGAGGCCGCCCTAGTTGCCGACGAAATTACGCTAGTCATTCAGATAATGGGCAAAACCAGAGGTACCTTGCAAGTCCCTGCTAGTGCTGACAAGGCTGCTCTAGAAACCTATGCTCGCCAGTCAGAAGTGGCTCAGCGATATTTGGCAGGCAAGGAGATTAAAAAAGTCATCGTGGTGCCCGGTAAGCTGGTCAATTTTGTCGCAGTGTAGTTCTTAAAAAGGTGAAGAAACCTTTGACGGCTGCTGCCGTCAGCAATGGTCTAAAAAACTAAGCTTTTAAGCCGGGGTAATCCCTGATAGAATTTCGGTAAAAAGACACAAGGTTTCTTCCGATGGCTTCTTTATCAATGAGTTCTCTAAAGCCAGCACCAGCGCCGTTAGGCACTCGGTCGGATGTCCGGGTGGGGCTGGGCAGGGTTTTGGTCGTTGAAGATGAAGCGCTCATTCGGGAGACCGTTGCGTTATCTTTAGCTGATGAGGGGTTTGAGGTACTGGTTGCAGGTAACGGTCAGCAAGCACTAGAAATGCTGATAGGCAGCCCCGGCGGTAAGAAAAATAGTGCTAAAGAGGCGATCGCAGATATCAACCTAGTCATTCTCGATCTCATGCTGCCGGGTATGAACGGCCTGGATTTATGTCGTTTGATCCGTCATCGAGGCCTGAATATTCCCATTTTAATTTTGAGCGCTAAGGGCACCGAAACCGATCGGGTGTTGGGCTTAGAAGTGGGTGCAGATGACTATTTGACGAAGCCTTTTGGTATGAGGGAGCTGATTGCTCGCTGTCGGGCTTTGCTGAGGCGATCGCGCTCCAAAGCCCAGCAGGCTGACAAGTCCGTCCGCCAGTTTGAAGACATCACTCTGCACATTGACGAATGCCGCGTATTTTTAGGAGAAAAGGAAATCAACCTGTCGCCTAAAGAATTCAAAATTTTAGAGCTGCTCATGAGCCAGCCCAAGCGCGTATGGTCTCGCGATCAGATTATCGACCAGGTGTGGGGCTACGACTTCATGGGCGATAACAAAACGGTAGACGTGCATATTCGCTGGCTGCGTGAAAAGCTAGAAGAAAAGCCCAGCAGCCCTAAATACCTCAAAACGGTACGTGGTTTTGGCTATCGCTTAGGCTGAGGCGCTGTCTGCTCATCCGTACAATCATCAAACGCACCGAGCCCGAATTGCCAACTTGCTCAAGAGCTGCCGCTATTACATTACAAATGACGCCAAGGCAGATCTGTCCGGTCTGATTGCAGAAGAACATGAAATTGGCTATCGTTTTTTAAAGGGGCGGCGGGGGGCAATGTTTTAATCGGCGAGCCTCCACAGGGCGACCTTTTTAAGCAGTATTTTGACTGGGAAGACGCTATTATTCCGATGGATTTTGATCAGCTTAGTACTGCCAATGTGATTGCTGAACTCAATACTAAACCTGACTATTTGAAGAAAATTCGGAGCAGCAACGTCATGAACTCTTTTCTTAAGCACGACTGGGTTTACCATTGGGAACAAATAGAGATCGCATCAGGAAGGCAAAGGCGTGAAGGCAAAGGATTCCTGGATTCAGCGGCTGCAAAAGTTTCCAGTCAAACGCTTGCTACGATTTGGCGTTGTAGGCTTCAGCGGCTTGTTCGTTGATATTGCAGTGTTTTATTTACTGCGTGAGTGGGTCGGCCTGCCGCTGTATCTCAGCACAGCGCTATCTATTGAAGTTGCCATTATCAACAATTTCTTATGGAACGACGCCTGGACATTTGCCGACTTGGCCCAAAGGCAAAAAGGCTGGCGGGCTCGGCTGGCGCGATTTTATAAGTTCAACTTAGTTTGCCTGTTAGGGGCTGCGCTGCAAATCGGTATTATGGCTTTGATTTTAGCGGTTCCAGCCGTCAGCCAAATTCCAGAACTTTCAGGCAAAATCATCACCGCACCCTGGACAGGCAACGCGGACGAATACTTTGCAAAGGTGCTCGCAATCGTCCTGGTTACCCTCTGGAACTTCTGGATAAATCTCAAGCTCAGCTGGCGGGCTTGAGCAGAAAACCTTACGCAGCCGAACGCTCGTATACGCTTAGCTCAAAGCTATCTAGATTCATCGTGCCCCTTAATGACTGCTGCTGGGTTAAACGATACTGACTGTCCAGAAGCCGATCGGTCTCCTTTGCTAAGCTACTAACCTCGGCTTGGGTTTCAGGCGCGTCCCATAGCGGAAAGTTAGATTGCAGCCACAGGATCCGGGCATAGCTTTTTTGATCTAGCGCCGCTGCCAATGCGGCGGTAGTCTCTGCCGGAGCAGTGGCCAGTACCTCTGGATTAGCTGCTCCGTCTAAATAGTATGCTAGCCGGGTGACATGTCCCCAGGCTCTGGAGTTCATCACGACTAGCGTCGGGCTATCGTCGGCCAGCAGCGCGGCGTTTACGGCATGAAACATTTGGCGATCGCGCCCCTCAAAGTCGCCAATATTCACCCCCAGATAAGTCACCAATAGCCCTACCGTGAGCACCTCACGCCATCGTCCGGTTGCTTTCTCTAGCCAGGCCGCTACCAGCAGCACGCATCCTGGTAACACTACAATAGTCGCTCGCCCCCAGCCAAAACCCAGCGTATTTTTATTCGCGACAATGTCCACACCCAAAGCTAATAACAAAGGAAACAAACCCAACAAAGAGCAGGTCACCAATACCCAATACTGCCGCCTTCGATATAGCCCAACCACGCACATGACAACAAATCCAATCACCCCACAGCCAATAGCCACCGCCGTTGGCTTAATAGCTACATCCATCGGCAGCATCCCGGTTGTCAAATGACCCAGCAGCAAATAGTCTGCTAATGTCTGTGCCAAATCTTTGCCGTGCTGTGCTGCTATTTGCAACATATTGCCTTCAGGCGACAGGCGATCTAACACGTCCTGACGGTTAGCGACCTGCCGCACCGTGCCCCATATCCCCCATGGCATAAATAAAGCTGCCCCACAGCCCAACGTCAAACCATTCTGAAGCCAGTGCTTACGGTCTAAAAACAGCGCCAGTGCCGCCAGCGCGAAGAACCAATACCCAAACAAATATTGAGTCATCAATCCCGCTGTTAAAGCCAGGGCTACGCCACCTCGCAATAGCAAGCGCTGCCACCCTGATAGCTGACTATTTACCGCCAAGGGCGCTCTAGAGGCCTGCTCATTCGATCTGTCTACCTTCATGAGCATTAACAAACACAGTGTGCTAATGCTGACCCACAGCAGCAGAGGAGAATACATGCGAAAATTCAACGAGTGAGCGAGAAAGAAGGGATTTAACGCTAGTAGCGCCGTAAAAATTAGCCCCCCGCGCGTGCCTAAAATTCGCCGACCTAAGCAGTAAGCAAACCACAGTGTTGCCAAGCTCATCACCATCACAGCGCTGCGGATTGCCGCTTCGCTATTGCCAAACAAGCGCATCCATCCGTGCCCAATCAGATACAGCAAGGGCGGATGTGGCTCGCTTAAATCGCTGAATATCAAAGCTTTTACGGTCTGTATCACATCTCCAAAACCATGCTCAGAAGGAATCTGGAGCAGCGCCGAAACATCGCTTAACGCAAAAGGGACGTTCTCAGGCAGCTGATAGCTAGCCTCTTGACCTGAGGAGAATAGGACAGCAATAGTTTCGTCATACCAAAACTCCTGCTTCCCTACCCACAGCAACCTTAGCCCTACGCCAAAAAAGATGCTGATAGCAAGACTTGTTCGAAAAGCTGTTGCTGTTGCTATGCTCTCCAGCGTTTTTTTTAAGCTCAGTTTGTGCTCAGGAGCTTCCTTAGAACGAGATCTGAAGGGAAGGTAATTCATAATGTTAATTGCTTGATTGAGAATCACCTCCAGCAAAGGTGATCTATTTAAATTAAATATTCACTCAAAGCACTCAAATGCATCAGCTTAAACGCAGCCATGTTATGCGCGATCGCTACACAAGCTGCCCAAAGGCTCTTCAGAGGCTGTCTGTTGTTAAGAAAATTTCTCTCAAAATTTCTCTCAGCAGATTCCTCCACTCTGCTATCCCTCTATTAGCTATCCCTCTGCTACCCCTACAGGTACCGAGCCAACGAGCAAATTTATTGATAAGATGTCCCCTACTCGCCAGCGCCTGCCCCTTATTCGCAAGCTCTGTCGTTTAAAAACGTTTGTCCTGCCCCAGCGAAGGGCAGTTAACTTTAAAGCTTTTATTAAGAGCACGCTACAATTCTAAGTAAATCAAAGGAGTGCGCTGCCAGCCCAGTAAAGTAGAGTAGCTTCGTGATATCTGTAAGAACACTCACTAAATTATGTTTATTCTGTGATCTATCAGCCAGCCACTGCTGTGCGTGTATATATTGTTATCAGTAATTAACTCTATACGGCAGCAGCAATTCCAAATTCCAACTTACAGACGTGATTTTTATCTCAACTTGGAACGAGTTTGCTAGGTTTCAGCCATTCAAAGAGGTAAGTCAGATTTGACCATGACTTGAGACGAACGAGAAATCAAGGGGTTTGAGCGTAC
>JBGTGK010000039.1:0-20124 GCA_041746795.1 Phormidesmis sp. | reverse complement strand
CCCTATACTTAAGCGTCATATTGTCGTTCAATGCTAGGCCTATTAGGAGGATCCTCCCATCGCTGAGTCGCTTACCCTAACAGTTAGTCTCAGAGGCACCCGCGAAGTTAGGGGAAAATGTCAAATTTTTCGCCTGACCGGGCTTCTAGATGCTTTTTCAGAACCCACTTTCCTCAAGGTTCTCAACAAGTACATCGAAGATGGCCCTGCTCATATCATCTTAGATTTGTCTACAATCGATTTTGTAGACAGCTCTGGTTTAGGTGCGCTCGTTCGATTGGTCAAAAAAGCCAAGGGCGAAAGCGGCAGCGTTCAGGTTGTCAGTAACCCTCGGGTCACTCAAACGGTTAAGCTCGTCAGGCTAGAGCAGTTTTTATCTTTGCAGCCAAACGTAGATACCGCGCTCGAAAACGTAAAGAAGCTCTAGCTTGGCTTAAGTAGAGATGCCAGATTCTGCCGAGTTTGACCGCAAATTTGACTGTCCAGAGCCAGACCGTCCCAATCTAGATCGTGACGAATTTGACTCTGTAGAATTCGCTAGCCAAAACTTTAACCATTTTATTAATCAGCAGCTTGCTTCTCAACTAGAAGCTTGCAGGCTTTCGAAGGCTCAGTTGGGTATGTTGGCTCCGGTTTCTTTGGCATACATTGGTGATGCCGTCTTTGAGCTGTACGTGCGATCTCGCCTACTCATTCCAGCCAAAAGAATTCGTGACTATCACGATCAGGTGGTGAACCAGGTCAAAGCCGAACAGCAAGCTCAGTACGTAGACATGCTTTTCCCACATCTTACCGACGATGAAAAAGATATGCTCAGGCGTGGACGTAATGCTACCTCAGGTCGTCATCGTCGAGCTGCCGCAGGTAGCTACCAAAAAGCCACCGGCTTCGAGGCGCTGATAGGATTTCTTTACCTCAGCGATCAGTCGCGCCTGCTTCACTTGCTCAGCCAGCTAGCTATATAACTGGCTATATAAAGTGATACTCAAGCGAAAAATATCTGTATTAATCAACGTTTAAGCGTGCAAAGATTAAGTATTCACACCTCTGGAAAATTGCTAGAGGGACTACCAGAGGGATCAGGCGTGAGTGACCTAGAAAATTCATCAGACAATTCAGAAAAACCTTTCAAGGCTCCCCGGACTAAAAAATCGGGTGCTAGTAGCAGACCCTACAAAAGTTCTAAGTCGGGTTCTAGCTACAAGAGTCAGCCTCGACCTTCTAGCGGCGGCGCTAGTTCTGATGGAAAACCTAAGCTTAAGGTGGGAACGGGAAAAGCTAGGCCTAAGGTTGCTAGCGATTCTCCCTCGATTAGAGGTCGTAAGCCTGCTAGAGCTGATTCGGATCGCGCTGCTAAGAGTAGATCGAGTCGTGACGATCAAAGCCGCGATTATCGGAGCCGCGAGCCTCGCCAAGACAGCCCTCAAAACGAGCGTCCTAACAGCCTTACAGAAGAGCTAAACCCCGACCTCATTTACGGTCGCCATGCTGTGGAAGCGGCTATAGAGGGCAACCGCTCGCTCAACCGGCTGTGGGTAAACGAAAAGCTACGCTACGACTCTCGTTTTCGACCGCTGGTGATGGCAGCTAAAGCCAACGGTGCGGTGATTGATGAAGTCGATGGGCTGCGCCTGTCTCAAATGACACAGGGTGCCAATCATCAGGGCATTGTGGCTCAGGTAGCTGCCTACGGATATCTTGAAATAGAGAGTCTCGTACAGCAAGCCAAAGCAGCTAATCGTCGCCCGGTGATTGTTGCTGCCGATGGTATTACCGATCCTCATAATCTAGGTGCAATTGTTCGTTCGGCAGAAGCGATTGGCGCGCAGGGGATCGTAATTCCACAGAGAAGAGCGGTGGGGATCACCTCTACGGTTGCTAAGGTAGCAGCTGGAGCTTTGGAAAATATTCCTATTGCTAGAGTTGTGAATTTAGGAAGGTCATTAGAATACTTGAAAAAAGAGGGCTTTTGGATTTATGGACTCGCCGCTGAAGCTGCTCAACCTATTCACACGGCTGATTTCTCAGCACCTGTTGTTTTAGTCGTTGGGGCTGAAGGCAACGGTCTTAGCCTTTCTGTTCAAAGCCTCTGCGACGTGCTGATTTCTATTGAGTTGAAGGGCAAAACGCCCAGTCTCAATGCCTCCGTAGCTACGGGGATGGCCCTGTATGAAATCTATCGTCAAACCTGGGTAAGTAAGCTATCTGGCTTAACCCTTGATGGTGCGTTGATAGATAGCACATTTAGTAGCTCATCGGGCAATAGTGAGTAAGGTTGGAGGGACTGAGGCGTATAGCATACAGGGGTAGTGGTTGATGTGGAAGCATCATAGAGTCTTGGAAAAGGCTGGGGGAAAACTGTTGTATTTGAGTTTGTCTTTTTACAAGGTATTTTTCATAAAGTGTTTCTTAACTGTTAATAGATAACAGTTAAGAATTAAAAGCTGTTCTACAATGAAGTGCGCGTAGCCCGAAACGGGCTGTCCCAAAACAGAATTTCTCAACCGTACACCCATAAAGCTATCCTCAATATTGCGATGAAAAACTTTTTCAGTAGCTTGCTCAGTTTCTTTTCTGCGCCTTGGTGGGTCAAAATTACCACCGCCGAACCTGACTGCATTTATTACTTTGGGCCGTTTGACAAGGAGCAAGAGGCTGAGCAGGCTAAGCCTGGCTACATTGAGGATCTTCAGCAGGAAGGTGCCCAGCAAATTAAGACTAGCTTGCAGCAGAGTGCAGAGCCAGAGGAGCTTACTATCGAGGTGGGAACGTCTCTCCAGCCTTCAGTCATGGTGTCTGTGTAAGCTGATCGATCTGTGTGAAATTGGGTCGCCATCTGTACTTTTGCAGGTCTAGCTTGCCTTTAAAAAACGTGATCCCCTCCGCTTGCAGTAGCAGCTGCTGTAGGTCATCATTACCGTCTCGCAAAGACGATCGAGAGACCTCTCCCCGAGCATTGACAACTCTGTGCCAAGGGATTTCAGTATCAGCCGTGACTCTAAAAAGGGCATAGCCAACTATTCGAGGCTTACCGATTAGGCCCGCTAAATCTGCCACTTGGCCGTAGGTTGCCACCTGTGCGTAGGGAATCAGTTTGACGACGTCGTATATTCTAGGGTAGCAAGACATAGGTTATCGCCAGCAGCTAGGGCTATGTGACGCTCTTGAAATAAGGCTTCGGGATCACTGTTCTGACTGAGCCTGATTGAAAGATACCATGCTGAAACAGTGGGGACATTTCATGACAATCAGCGATCGCGCCCCAACCGCAATCGAATGCCCCTGATGATAGATTTTGCCATCTTCTACAAAGCCGGTTGGCACCTGCGTATCAATTAAAACCTGCCATTCCTGGGTTTCAATCGACTTGGGAACGCAAAAGAGTAGTTTCTCATCGGTAGGATTGAAAAACAGCAGAAAGCTATCGTCAAACAAACGCTGACCTCGGCTATCTAGGTTAGGAATTTCAGCGCCGTTCAAGAAAATGCTAATCGCCCGCGTGGAGCTATCACGCCATTCACGGTCATCAATCGGGGTGCCGCCAGCATGGAACCAGCCAATATCTACCACGCCAGAGCCATGCAGCTCGCAGCCCAAGAACCACTGATGTCGGCTAAAGATAGGATGAGCCTGACGAAATGCAATTAGCCTCTGGGTGAAGGTTAAAAGCGTCTGATCAGCCTCTTCTAGCTGCCAGTTGAACCAGGAAAGCTCACTGTCCTGACAGTAGGTGTTGTTGTTGCCCTGCGTAGATCGGCCCATTTCATCGCCTCCTAAGATCATGGGCACGCCTTGAGAGAGCATCAGCGTTGTCAAAAAATTGCGGCGTTGCTGAGCCCGTAGCGAGATTATTTCGGGGCTATCGGTGTTACCTTCTGCGCCGCAGTTCCACGAGCGGTTGTAGCTTTCCCCATCGCGGTTGTCTTCTCCATTGGCCTCGTTGTGCTTTTCGTTATAGCTGACTAGATCGTGGAGAGTGAACCCGTCGTGAGCCGTAATAAAATTGATGCTGGCGTGAGGCAAGCGGCCATCGTCTTGATACAAATCGGAGCTGCCGGTAAAGCGAAAGGCAAAATCGCCCAGGCTGTAGTATCCTCCCCGCCAAAAGTCGCGAGTAGTGTCGCGGTACTCCCCATTCCACTCAGACCACAGCAGCGGAAAATTGCCGACCTGATAGCCACCTTCACCCAGATCCCAGGGCTCAGCAATGAGCTTAGTGGTAGAGAGTACCGGGTCTTGATGGATGATGTCAAAAAAGGACGATAGCCGGTCTACTTCATACAGCTCGCGAGCCAAAGCAGAAGCTAGGTCAAAGCGAAAGCCGTCAACATGCATTTCCTGCACCCAGTAGCGCAGGCTATCCATAATTAGCTTTAGCACTTGAGGATGGCGCACGTTCAAAGAATTTCCGCAGCCGGTAAAGTCCATGTAGAAGCGCGGTGAGGTTTCTATTAGCCGATAGTAGGCAGCGTTGTCGATACCTCTCAGGGAAAAAGTTGGCCCCAGGTGATTGCCTTCTCCTGTGTGGTTGTACACCACGTCTAAAATGACTTCGATGCCTGCGGCGTGGAGCGCCTTGACCATTTCTTTGAACTCATGCACCTGCTGCCCGTGGATGCCTGACGAGCTATAGCCTGAGTGCGGGGCAAAGTACCCTAGGGAATCGTAGCCCCAGTAGTTGTGCAGGCCAGTAGTGACTAAATGACCAGGATAGGCGTCGTATTGGTGAACAGGTAGCAGCTCTACAGCCGTAACGCCGAGCTGCTTGAGGTGATCTATGGCTGCTGGGTGCGCCATGCCTGCATAGCTGCCTCTGAGTTTCTCAGGAATTTTAGGATGCTGTTGGGTGAAGCCTCGAACATGCACTTCGTAAATGATGGTGCTGTCCCAAGGAACATCGGGATGGGTGTCGTCTTCCCAGTTAAAACTATGATCAATGACGACTGACTTCGGCATGGCAGCAGCGCTGTCGGTGGTGGAAAAGTCTAGGTCGCGATCGCGATCGCCAAAATGATCCATCGGAAAGCTAAACAGCTCAGGGCCAAAGCGAATATCGCCCGTAATCGCCTTAGCATAGGGATCGATTAGCAGCTTATGCGGGTTAAACCGATGTCCGTTTGCCGGATCGTAAGGGCCTTTTACGCGAAAGCCGTACTGTTGGTTTGGCCCGATATCTGGTAAAAAGCCATGCCAAACATAGTTTGTTACCTTAGGTAGCTGCACTTGAGTTTCATGGCCTAATGCATCGAACAGGCACAAAATCACACCTGTAGCATTCTCTGAAAATAGGGCAAAGTTAGTGCCCTTACCATTCCATGTTGCGCCTAGCGGGTGGGATTTTCCCGGCCAAACTTCTACCGTCATAGGGGTTGCGATGTAACGTGGAAATGAAGAAAGTGTTCACGTTCTACAGCAACCCTACCAAAAATTGCAGAGCCCTGCGAGTAACTCCGGGAAAATAATACTCACTAACCGCAATCGCTATCAAATCGGCGTTTCGGCGGTCGTCACACGGATCTTTTTTTATACTCAGTAAACCTTGGCTTCAGATTCTAGCAAGCGACCTTTTGTGTAGGGATGGACATCTAAAATTCTAGATACAGAACAATAGTTATGAAGCTTTAAGATCAGGCTTTTGATACATTTCTGGCACAATAAGCACAAGCTGCTTTTACACGGTACTATGCGCCAGCTATATCCGCCGATTGATCCCTACCGTCAGAGTACGCTGCCTGTTTCCCCATTGCACACGCTGTACTACGAAGAAGCTGGCAACCCAGAGGGGAAGCCGGTTGTTTTTTTGCACGGTGGCCCTGGCGGTGGCATTATTCCAGCCTATCGTCATTTTTTTGATCCCACTCGGTGGCGCATCATCCTATTCGACCAGCGAGGCTGTGGACAGAGCACACCTCATGCTGAGCTTACCGATAATACGACTTGGGATTTAGTCGGTGATATTGAGAAATTGCGATTGCACCTGTCCATTGAAAAATGGACGGTTTTCGGTGGGAGCTGGGGCAGCACATTAGCGCTAGCCTCTGCCCAAACCTACCCGGAGCGATGCGATGGCCTGATCCTGCGAGGCATTTTTATGCTGCGTCCTAAAGAAATTCGTTGGTTCTACCAGTCTGGCGCAAGCTACATCTTTCCTGACGCCTGGGAAGGCTATCTGGCTCCTATTCCGGAAGACGAGCGAGGCGACTTGGTGAGAGCCTACTACCAACGTCTGACCAGTCCTGATTCGCCTACTCGGCAAACGGCGGCTCGTGCCTGGTCAATTTGGGAGGCTAGCACGAGTAAGCTAATTCCTGACGCGGGCCTAATCGAAAGGTTTGGGATGGGCAGCTTTGCTGATGCCTTCGCTCGAATTGAGTGTCACTACTTCATCAACGGCGGCTTTTTGGAAAGTGAAAATCAGCTGTTAGAAAATGTTGATCGCATTCGTCACATTCCCGCTGTGATTGTTCAGGGGCGGTATGACGTGGTGTGTCCTATGACATCAGCTTGGGAGCTACATCGCGCATGGCCTGAAGCCGAGTTCACTGTCGTTGCCGAAGCCGGTCATTCAGCCACCGAACCCGGTATCACCAGCGCATTAGTCGCTGCCACAGACCGTTTTTTATAGGGGGATAAGGGATTATTCACCACTGGTTATTTTTGCCAGAAGCGTTTTTTGCCTTCGCAGGGAATGGGTAGATTCATAGCGGTGTGGAATTCTTGCTGCACTTTCTTGGTCAGCCTTTTTGAAACCTGGCGAACGATTTGGTTCAGCAGCTTATCGCCCGAAGCCTTGATTAAATTCTCAGGCAGCACCTGAATGAATCGCGGCACTTCTACCCGGGTAGACAGGTTTAGCTCCCACTCTACATGGGTCATTTTTTCAATAGACAAATCTTCAGAAAGATCCTTAGCGGCACCCTCGCACAAAGTCATACATGCTTTGAAGTCCACGTCGTAGCCAACGGGCTCGTAACCCGGCACCGAAATCGTTTCTATCCGATAGACGCCCTCCTCTTGAGGCAGTAAGTGCAAGCCAATTTTAGGCTCCACCTCGTGGTTCAAGCTCCTAAATCTGCCTACTGTTAGGCCATAGCCGTTTTCACCGATGGCCTCTACGGTCATCGGCTGTGCGCAGCGGTGAAACCACTCTTGGTGAGCATCTAGATACTTGGCAACGCTGGCCGCATCTGCATACATCTCCATGTGGCCGATATAGTCGCCTTGGAAGTGCAATGTTTCTTTCGAAGAAAATTCTGCGTGTGAAGATTTTTTAGCTTCAATTACACTAGCACCAGACTTCAGGAATGGGGTGCCTAGCTGGGAGGAAGATGCGTTAGATGGAATTTGCATGATGCCCAGTAGAAATATGAATTAGGTTTGTTTGGGTTCTCGCAAGAAGGGCCGAGATTGCTAAAGCATTCACGATGCTGCTCAAGGCTTCTGCTATCTCTGAGACCATTCAGATAGAAAGATCATTCTCGCTTGTGCGTATAAAGCGATCTCAATGAAGTTCAAACTATACGCCCGCCTAAGCTAGCTACTGATGATAAGGGGCGTCCTTCGTTGTTTTACGGATATATGCCAAAAGGAGTAGCTCTAAGAAGTAACCTGGAGGGCTAGCTTAATACGCTGGGCAGTACTCGGCTTGCTATCTAGCCTTTATACTGCCTTCTATAAGCCGTATTTCCCGCTCTTTTGGGGTGTAGACATATGAAAGCATTAGTAGCAGGCGCGACCGGTCAAACGGGTAGACGAATTGTTGAACAGCTGCTCGAACGGGATATTCAGGTTAGGGCGTTGGTGCGCGATCGCTCTAAAGCCGTCACTGAGTTGCCAGAAGGCGTCGAAATCGCTGTCGGCGACGTGCTAGAGCCTAGTACTCTGCGGGCTGCCTTAGCGGACTGTCAGGCGTTAGTTAGCGCTACGGGCGCTGCGCCAAGTTTTGATCCGACTGGCCCTTATAAAGTGGATTACGAAGGCAATAAGAATCTGGTTGACGCAGCCAAGCAAGCAGGCGTTGAGCAAATGGTGATGGTCTCATCGCTGTGCGTATCTAAGCTGTTTCACCCACTGAATTTATTCTGGGGCGTGCTGTATTGGAAGCAGCAGGCTGAAGACTATCTCAAAAATAGTGGCGTGCCCTACACGATCGTTCGCCCCGGCGGACTAAAAAACGAGGACAACAGTGAGGCCATTGTGATGTCTTCAGCCGATACGCTGTTTGAAGGCAGCATTCCCCGGCACAAGGTTGCTCAGGTGTGCGCCGAGGCACTGAGTCAACCCACTGCGAAGAACAAGGTTATAGAAATAATCACCAGCGAAACCGCATCGCCGCAGCCGTTAGCTACGCTGTTCGCGAGTGTTAGCTAAAAGAACCAGCCGTAGCTATGTAGGCCTTTGCCTAAGAGATTAACGCCCAGGTAGCAAACCCATACGACCACGAAGCCCGATGCCGCTAATATGGCAGGTCTTCTACCCTGCCATCCTTTGGTGATACGAGCGTGCAGGTACGCTGCGAAAACTAACCAGGTAATTAGCGCCCAAGTTTCTTTAGGATCCCAGCTCCAGTAGGATCCCCAGGCTTCGTTGGCCCACACTGCCCCAGCGATGATGCCAATGGTTAGTAGCGGAAATCCTAACCCAATAATGCGGTAGCTGATGTTATCTAGCGTGTCTGCCAGGGTCAATCGCTGGGGGGAAAGTGCGATCGCAGGCTTAGCAATAGTCTGAGGAGGAGCTTCTAAAACAGCAGTTCCACCGCTTGAAACAGCTAACGGTTCTCTAGCAAGCTTTTCTCTAGCTGCGTTTGTAGCTGTGGTAGATCCTGCCTTCTTTAGCTGATACTTTTGGTCTCGAAAGCCGCCGGTTCCGACCGAACTGCCTTTAAGTTCTACGGCCTGCCCTCGGGTGACAATAAGGAATGCGATCGCAATCAGCGCCCCGACCATTAATGCCGAATAGCTCAGCAGCATAACGCTCACATGCATCATCAGCCAGTTGGACTTGAGCGCGGGTACTAAAGGCTCTGAAACCTGCATTGTGCTGGGCAAGGTGAGCGCAGCAAAAGCGCAAATCCCCATCGCGACGGGTGAAGTCACGGCTCCTACCCAGCGGCTACCGCTCATGCGTTCGGCGACAAAGTGCATGGCGGTGATCCCCCAGGCAATAAAAAACAGAGACTCGTAGAGATTGCTAAGTGGGAAGTAGCCGCCCTCTATCCATCTGGCCGTGAGCAAAGCTGCCAGGCAAAGGTTGCCTATTGCCATACCCGCGCTGCCGATAACCGGCAAAAGCTTGGCTTCTGAGAAGGCTAAGCCGCCCCAGTAGGCCAGCATCGTAGCGAATAGGACGGCAAAAGAGGCGTTGTCCAGCCAGCTTTCTAGATTTGCAAGGTTTAGAGAGGCGAGATCCATAAGTAGGGCTAGATTAAAGAGGGACTAAAGGCTTAATCGGCTGCGAATTTTAGGAAAGTTAGACTTTGGCTAAAGGTGGCCAGAAGTGAAAGTTAGCGCTATCTATATCTTACCGATAGGAGATGCGAACAACGAGGGAGTACGTGAATGTTAAAATCCTTCCGGCCTTTTGAGAAAAAGCAGTATCAGGCTCTATATCTGTTAGCACTGCCTGTAACATTAGGCTTTACACAATTGCTGAACGCAGTTGGCTTGGCGGGTTTTCCTTATTTTTCCTTATAAAAGAGGCTCTGCCAGCCCCCTCAGTCGTTATCTAAGCTACGGCTATCGACTTGAATATTTAATAGTCTGAACATTTCAGTAACCGTATAGCTATAACCCAAATCAATTCAATTTAGAGAGAGCAATTATGGACGCGGCTGCACTTTGGAAACGCTATCAGGACTGGCTTTACTACCACGAGGGCTTAGGTGTCTATGTTGATGTCAGCCGAATGAGCTTTGACGAAGCGTTTGTTCAACAGCTCACGCCACGCTTTGAACATGCCTTTGAAGCAATGGATGCGTTAGAGGGAGGGGCGATCGCTAACCCTGACGAAAACCGCATGGTTGGCCACTACTGGCTGCGGGCTCCAGAGCTAGCGCCTTCTGAAGACCTCAAAAAGGACATTACTGGAACCCTCAGCGCTATCAAAGACTTTGCTGCCAAGGTGAGAAGCGGTGATATTGCCCCTCCTGGCGAGAGCCGGTTTACCGATGTGCTTTCTGTCGGCATTGGGGGCTCGGCCCTCGGCCCTCAGTTTGTCTCTAAGGCTTTGGTAGAGGCGAATCCATCGGTCAATATTCACTTTATTGACAACACCGATCCGGTGGGGATTGACAATACGTTTGCTGAGATTGGCGATCGCCTCAAAAGCACCCTTGTCCTAATCATCTCAAAGTCAGGCGGCACGCCAGAAACCCGCAACGGCATGGTTGAGAGCAAAGCGGCCTTTGAAAAGGCGGGCATTGACTTTGCTAAGCAGGCTGTAGCGGTCACAGGTGAAGATAGCAAGCTAGATAAGGTAGCTAAGTCAGAAGGATGGCTAGCGACTTTCCCAATGTACGACTGGATTGGAGGACGCACCTCGGAGCTATCTGCCGTTGGCCTGCTGCCTGCTGCCCTACAGGGTATTGATATCCAGGCCATGCTAGATGGCGCAAAGGAAATGGACGAGGCCACCCGCGTGCATGACATTCATACGAACCCGTCTGCACTGCTAGCGCTTGCCTGGTACTTTTCTGGAAACGGCAAGGGCGAGAAAGATATGGTCGTTTTGCCTTACAAGGACAGTCTCTTGCTTTTTAGCCGCTATCTACAGCAGCTAGTGATGGAGTCGCTAGGTAAAGAAAAAGACCTTGACGGTAACACCGTTTACCAGGGCATTGCTGTGTATGGCAACAAGGGATCGACCGACCAGCACGCCTACGTTCAGCAGCTGCGTGAAGGCGTTCCTAACTTTTTTGTAACGTTTATTGAAGTGCTTCAAGACCGGACAGGGCCTTCCGTTGAGGTTGAACCTGATGTGACTTCTGGCGATTATCTGTCTGGACTGCTTCAGGGGACGCGCCGCGCCCTGTACGAAAACCACCGTGACTCGATCACAATTACGGTGCCTGATGTAACACCTCGGATGGTGGGCGCTTTGATTGCCCTGTATGAGCGGGCGGTGAGTCTATATGCGTCTTTAGTGCATATCAATGCTTATCATCAGCCGGGCGTAGAAGCGGGTAAAAAGGCTGCTGCTGACGTACTGGCACTGCAAAATCAGGTAAAGAAAGCGCTGAGTGAGGCAGGTGCGCCTTTGTCGCTGGCTGAAATTGCCGATAAGATTGACGACTCAGACAAGGTGGAAAATATCTATAAGATTGTGCGTCACCTAGATGCTAACGATCGGGGCGTTAAGATTCAGGGCGATCCCAGTAAACCTGAGGCTTTGAAGGTCTTAGCGCAGTAGATAAACGCGCCTGGCGAATCTGCTCGTCCCACAGCCATCAGTAATGATTCTAAAATTAAGTATTGGTCACTGCTGTTGTCGGCAGGTTCGCCCCTAAAGGATTTTCAGAAATTTTCATGGCGTTTTCTTCGATTACTCGTGCGATCACACGCACTCCCCTCGGCATAGAGCTAGCCAACCGGCTCGAAAAGCAACAAAGCCTACAGCTCAGTGGCGTGCCCAGGCTGCCAAAGGGTTTGGTCGCTTCGGCACTGGCTCAGGCGCAAGATCGACCGCTGCTGGCGATCGCAGCCACCCTGGAAGAAGCAGGCCGCTGGGCTGCTCAGCTAGAGGCTATGGGCTGGGCGACGGTATCGTTTTACCCCACGTCAGAGTCTTCTCCCTACGACACTTTCGACCAGGAGTCAGAGCTGACCTGGGGACAGCTTCAGGTGCTTTCAGACTTGATTAACGGCAAGGCTAAAAGCGAGAATATGCCGCCGGGATCAAAGCATTTGGGGACGATGGCGATTGTGGCGACTGAGCGAGCCTTGCAGCCTCATTTGCCGCCCGTTGACGTGTTTCGCCCTTACTGCCTGGAAATTAACATAGGGATGGAGCTGAATTTGAAGGATTTGTCCCTCAGTTTGGCTAAGCTTGGCTACGAAAAAGTAGCGACTGTGGAAACAGAGGGGCAGTGGAGCCAGCGAGGGGACATTGTTGACGTGTTTCCGGTGGCGGCAGAGCTGCCGGTAAGGCTGGAGCTATTTGGCGATGAGCTAGAGCGGCTGAGGGAGTTTGATCCGGCTAATCAGCGATCGCTCGACCGGATCGAAACCCTTTTGCTCACCACCACCGACTACAACCCAATCATTTCAGAAGCCTTAGCGCAACAAGGCCTTTTGAAAGATTTGCTGCTGCCAGAGGATCTCGAAAGCTTTGACACGCGCCAAAAAGTAGAAGGCGTTCGGCGGTTCTTGGGTCTGGCCTTCAATCAACCGGCTTCACTGCTCGACTATTTGCCGGACAATACGCTGATTGCGATAGATGAAATAGCGCAGTGCCACGCCCATGCTAACCGCTGGCTCGAAACCGTTGAAGATCAGTGGTCAGAGGCTCAAAGCTCGCTCTCGAAGCATCCTGACATTAAGCTGCCCGCTCAGGGACTGCCGAAAATTCATCGCTCGTTTGAAGCCGCGCTAGAGGAACTTAGCCTTTTTCAGCGAGTTGAGCTGTCGGAAATTGCCGAAGAAGGCGTGGGGCTAAATCTTTCTAGCCGCCCGATCCCGACGATCCCTCATCAGTTTGGTAAGCTTGCTGAAATTTTGAGGGCAGAGCGCGATCGCAATTTCTCTCCCTGGCTAATCTCAGCTCAGCCCTCCCGTTCAGTGGCATTGCTGCAAGAGCACGATTGTCCCGCGCAGTTTATTCCCAACCCTAAAGACTACCCTGCCATAGACAAGCTGCAAAGCCAGCGAATCCCGATTGCCGTGAAGTATTCGGGACTCGCTGAGCTAGAAGGCTTTATTCTGCCAACCTTTCGCATCGTCGTTGTCACCGATCGCGAATTCTTTGGACAGCACACGCTAGCGACGCCTAGCTATGTCCGCAAGCGCCGACGGGCGGCCTCGAAACAGGTCGATCCCAATAAGCTTAGACCTAAGGATTACGTCGTGCATCGTAACCATGGTATCGGCCAGTTTTTACGTCTCGATAGCATTACAGTCGATGACAAAACTCGCGAATATCTAGTCATTCAATACGCTGACGGTCTGCTGCGGGTAGCGGTCGATCAGATGGCCTCGCTTTCTCGCTATCGCACCTCGGTAGATCAGCGGCCTCAGCTCAATAAGATGACGGGCAAAACCTGGGAGAAAACCAAGGGCAAAGCGAAAAAAGCCATTCAAAAAGTGGCGGTTGACTTACTTAATCTTTATGCTAAGCGGGCGCAAATGGAGGGATTCACCTATCCAGAGGATATGCCCTGGCAGCAGGAGCTAGAGGACTCTTTTCCCTATACGCCGACGCCGGATCAGCTAAAGGCAACGCAGGATGTAAAACGGGATATGGAGAGCGATCGCCCGATGGATCGCTTGGTTTGTGGCGACGTTGGCTTTGGTAAAACTGAAGTGGCGATCAGAGCGGCTTTTAAGGCCGTCACAGCAGGCAAACAGGTGGCCCTACTAGCACCCACGACCATTCTTACTCAGCAGCACTACCATACGCTCAAAGAACGCTTCGCCCCCTACCCTATTCAAATTGGGCTGCTCAACCGCTTTCGTACGGCCAATGAGCGCAAAGAAATTCTTCAGCGTTTAATCTCAGGCGAACTCGATGTGGTGGTAGGGACGCATCAGCTTCTAGGTAAAACGGTCAAGTTCAAGGATCTGGGTCTGCTGGTCGTAGACGAGGAGCAAAGATTTGGCGTTAACCAAAAAGAAAAAATTAAGGCGATGAAGGCTCAGGTAGATGTGCTGACTTTGAGCGCGACGCCGATCCCGAGAACGCTGTATATGGCGCTTTCTGGCGTACGAGAGATGAGCCTGATTACCACGCCGCCGCCGTCACGACGCCCGATTAAAACGCACCTGTCACCCTACGATCCTGAAAAGGTGAGGACGGCCATTCGCCAAGAGCTAGACCGGGGCGGACAGATATTTTACGTGGTGCCTCGGGTGGATGGAATTGAGGAGGTCGCGGAGCGGATTCGCGAAGCGGTGCCGGGGATTTGGCTGGCGATCGCCCACGGCCAAATGCCCGAGGGCGAATTAGAAGCCACGATGCTCACCTTCGGCAGTGGCAATGCGGACTTAATGGTATGTACCACCATCATTGAGTCAGGACTCGATATTCCTAGAGTCAACACCATCATTATTGAAGATGCTCATAAGTTTGGCCTTTCTCAGCTGTATCAGCTACGCGGACGGGTAGGCAGATCGGGTATTCAGGCTCATGCATGGCTATTATTTCCCAGTCAAAACAGGCTCTCTGATAAAGCCCGCAAGCGACTGCGCGCCATTCAGGAATTTACTCAGCTGGGGTCGGGCTATCAGCTCGCCATGCGAGATATGGAGATTCGCGGCATTGGTAATTTGCTAGGAGCGCAGCAGTCGGGCCAGATGGAAGTGATTGGCTTTGATCTCTATATGGACATGCTAGAAGAGGCGATCGCCGAAATTCGCGGCCAGGAAATTCCCCAGGTAGACGAAACGCAGGTCGATTTGAAGGTGACTGCCTTTATTCCAGCGGACTATATTCCCGATACAGATCAGAAAATGAGTATCTATCGAGATCTGGTTTCGGCGTCTACTCGGCGAGATCTGATGGAAATTGTGGCTGACCTGAACGATCGCTATGGCCCGCTGCCGGCTGCGGTGGGTCAGCTGGTGAAGGTATTGGAGATTAAGCAAATTGCTCAACCTTTGGGCTTCTCGCGAATTAAGCCGGAGGGCGCGCAAAATATTGTAATGGAGACGCCGATGGAAAAACCGGCTTGGAGTTTGTTAGAGGAGAAGCTGCCGAGTCATTTGCGATCGCGCTTCGTCTATTCAACCGGCAAAGTCACCATTCGCGGCTTAGGCGTTTTAAAACCCGACAAACAAATTGAAAGCCTGATTGACTGGCTAGGCCAAATGCAAACTGCTCTCAAGGAACCTGCATTGTCTGGCATGTCTGCGTAAAACCAAATTGCACTTAGGTGGTTTGGTAGCATTAACAAAGCCCATAACGGCTTTGTGTCGTTATGGGCTTTTCAATTAGTTAGCAGTTTAGATAATTGGGCGATCGCCTAGAACTCGTCGTTGTCATGATCCATCGGCGCTTCGTTATCTCGCTTAGAGCCCAGCAGATCCAGCTGCGTTACTCGAATCACCGGACTGGTGCGAGTTGCCCCTGTAGCGCGATCTTGCCAGCTGTCTAGCTTAAGAGATCCGGTAATTCCAATTAGGCTGCCCTTTCGCACATAGTTGGCAGCGACTTCTGCGGTTTTGCCCCAAATTTCTAAGTTAAACCAGTCAGGCTGATCGTTGTTGCGCGTCCGACGATTAACAGCCAAACCGCACTTTGCTAGCACATTGCCAGATTCAAAGTAGCGAACCTCAGGATCTCTACCGACACGGCCCACTAAAGTCACTACATTCACACTCATAACGCTTCTTAAATTCCTAAATTGAATCAGTACTTAATTACTACTTTATAGTGAAACCGATCGCCCAGAAAATGACCACCCAGGCTACCTATAGTAGTTTTACTCACAATACGGGTTTGTGTCGGTCGCCGCATCCTTATTACATTGTCGTTCTGTTCAGGATTCTTTTGAGTTCTTTGCCAAAGGGGACAAAAAGCCGTCACATTGCAAGTGTAAGCGACCCCCGACTCTGTACAATTATGGGCAACTACAACCGTTTCGACAGTTAGCCCGCCTAAATATTACTCAGCATGGTTTTTGACAAATCACTGGCTATGGCCGCTTTGCTCGAAGCATAGAGTTTATCAAATTGACTAGACAGTTCGATATGAAACGTAATAAAATCCATTCGGATCGTCAAAATTACTAGTTTCCATCGCTATTAGGGACCCTTAGCTTGTGGCTTTTTTTAATCGCTTATCCCTCTCCCGAGACATGGGTATCGACCTCGGTACGGCAAATACCCTGGTTTATGTGTCAGGGCGGGGCGTTGTTTTACAAGAGCCTTCAGTGGTTGCTATCGACGAAACTACCGGCAAACCGCTAGCGGTAGGAGAAGAAGCGAAGCAGATGCTAGGGCGGACTCCAGGCAATATTCGGGCGCTGCGACCGCTGCGAGATGGCGTGATTGCCGATTTTGATGTTGCTGAGGTGATGCTCAAGCATTTTATTCGCCGTGCGCATGAAAATAAGGCGCTGGTCTCGCCCAAAGTCGTAATTGGTATTCCTAGCGGCGTGACTGGCGTAGAGCGCCGGGCGGTGATGGATGCTGCGCTGCAAGCGGGCGCTCGGATGGTGTACTTAATTGATGAACCTGTGGCGGCAGCTATTGGGGCCGGACTGCCGGTAGATGAGCCTACGGGCAATATGATTGTAGATATTGGCGGCGGTACGACTGAAGTAGCGGTACTGAGCTTGCAGGGCACGGTGCTAAGCGAGTCTGTACGGGTCGCGGGCGATGAGCTGACAGATTCTATTAAGCAGTACATGCGTAAGGTGAATAATCTTGATATTGGCGATCGCACCGCCGAAGAAATCAAAGTCAAAATTGGCTCAGCCTATCCTAGCCCCGACGACGACGAGATTTCTTTAGAAGTGCGCGGCGTACACATGCTATCTGGCCTGCCCAGAACCGTCACGGTTAAAGGCCCAGAAATTCGTGAAAGCATGGCAGAGCCTTTGTCTGTGATTGTAGAGGCCGTTAAGCGTACGTTAGAAAAAACGCCGCCTGAGCTGGCCGCTGATATTATTGACCGGGGCATCATGCTCGCAGGCGGTGGTGCTTTATTGAAAGGGCTAGATACGCTGATTTCGCACGAAACTGGTATTGTGGTTCATGTTGCTGCTGACCCACTAAGCTGCGTTGTTTTAGGGACAGGGCGCGTGCTCGAAAACTTCAGCCAAATGGAAAGAGTATTTAGCGCTAGGTCGCGCGATCTGTAGCAGGTAAGGATTAGCCGACCACTGGACAATTGCTGCTAAGGTAGGCCCAGTATAGGTACACTTCCTCAGCGCTCAGCTCTAGCCTCCTAACATCCTACTCATGAGAGCTAGAGGCAGTGTCAGTGGTTTGGCGAGTGCTAGAGTGTGCCAATTCGCTATGGCCAACTTGAGCTAACTTGCCCCACTCCGCTCGCTGCTATAGTCAGCTCGCTATAGATAGCGATCAGTACCCGATGAAAGTGCTTTAAGAGTGTTTGCTTCAAGATGTTTACCCTAAGACGATGGTGGGATAAAAATGCGCTCAAGGCAGGGCTGATCTGTTTGGCGCTTGGTGCGGCTTGGGGTATTCGTCAAACCAACGGTGCTTTGGTGGACGAGACCTATCAGGTGGTAATGCGTCCTTTCCAACGGCCATCTGCTGAAAAGCAGATAGAAAACGCCTATGTTTTGGAGCTTCAGCAGCGGGTTATTGAGCTAGAAAGTCAAAATCAGAAGCTGCGCGAGCTGATTGACAACAAGGGAGGCAGCAAGCTAGATACCACCGCGCTTGCGGCTGTAATTGGGCGCAGCGCCGATTACTGGTGGCAACAGATCACGGTTAACAAGGGCAGCAAAGCCACCGTAAAGGTAGGTGATATTGCCACCGCACCCGGTGGACTAGTAGGCCGCGTTGTGGACGTGACGCCGCATACCTCTCGAATCTTGCTGCTCAGCGATCCGACCAGTCAAATCGGGGCAAAAGTCAGCCGCAGCCGCGCGACTGGATATATTCGGGGCGGTACAGGCAGTCAGGCGACGATGCAGTTTTTTGAGAAAGCGCCTGACGTAAAGCCTGGCGATGTTCTGGTAACCTCTTCTTTTAGTCGGCTCTTCCCTCAAGATGTTCCGATCGGTCGAGTGGCTTCGATTAATTTGGGCACTAGCCCCGCGCCGGAAGCGGTTATTCAGCTTTCTGTGCCCATAGGCGACCTAGAGTGGGTTACGATCCATCCGTATACGCCTAAGCTAGATGTAGATGCGGCTCCGGCTGAAATTGTCACTGACGATAGTCCGTAGGAAGCAGCAGTAGATTTTTTATGACTTCAATGCGGCCCCAGCGACGATCAGACTCTCGTAAGCAGGTGTGGAACTGGGTGGTCACGATTGGCTCGGTATTCTTCTGCCTGCTAATTTTGCGCATGCAGCTGCCGGGTATGGATATTTTAGGCGTCGGGCCAAATTGGCTGCTGATTTGGGTGGTGGCCTGGAGCATTAGTCGAACGTCGTTTAGCGGCATGATTGCTGGCATCACGCTAGGTATGCTTCAAGATAGCCTGACTGCCCCTTTTCCTACTCATGCGCTTGGATTGGCGATCGCAGGCATTCTAACCGCTCGCCTCAAGCAGCGACGGTTCATTAAAGAAGACCTGATCTCAATCGCCTTAATCGTCTTCGGCCTGGCAGCTGTGACTGAAACCGCGATGGCCGTTCAGCTAAGCGTTCAGCATATAATGGGCGATAGCTCTATTCACGACAGCTTGAGATCGATCTGGCAGTATCAGCAGCGCGTAGCACTCAGCTCGGCTATCCTGAGCAGCTTATGGGCACCAGCGCTTTACTATCCGCTCAAGCGCTGGTGGGAAAAGTACAGCGTCAGCGAGTAAGTTCAGCGTAAATAGACGCTAAAAGTCTGCTAAATGACTGACAGATTTGGGCTATGCCGCTTGGAGCGCAGGTGCTTTTCCCAGCTCAATTGCCGCTGTCATTAAGCAGTCATAAATTTTGGCAGGCTGTAGGCGCTGCAAGTAAGCCTGACTTCTTGCGCCGCAGGACAGCGCTGCCGTAGATAGCCCTGCTGATTGCCCTGCTAAGATGTCGGCTTCTGTATCACCGACCATCCAACTGTTTTGAGTGAAGTGACCCTGGGCTTTCTGCTGAGCGATCGCCTGCCCTAGCAGCTCACGCTTTTGCTCTACCCGATTAGCCAGAGCCGCGTTCATATCCACAGCACCATACACCTCATCTATCAAAGGCTCTAGTCCTTGAGCCTGTAAGAAATCTTGAACCTGTCGAGGATGGCGCAAGGTGACCAAAACTAAACGCATATTGCGCTGCTTGAAGTAGTGAAGCGCACCTAGCGCCCCAGGCTGCAAGCAGTCCCATTGCAGCAGGCTCGGATGATTCACCAGCCGCTCTACCTGCTGCATAAAAGGCTCGAACAAATCGGTAGGCAAACCAGAACGGATCGCAATTTCAACATCAGCTACTCGGTTTCGCTTCATTTTCCAAAACTGTGACTTTGAGAGAGGCTGAAGCGTCAAAGCAACGTTGTTCGTCTCAAGCTGTGCCTGCTTAATTACCGATAGCCCCAGGCAGTATGTCTGATAGTAGCGCTCCGAGACATCCACAATAGGGCCATCAAAGTCACAGAAGATCACCCTTTTGGGTGCAGCAGCGCCTGCTAGCTTGAGCGAGACAGAGGGAACGCTGCCGCGAGAAAAAGTGTGTTTAGCCATGTTGCAGATACCTGCTTTCGTAACGGAAACTTAATGCTTCTTTACCTTAGCAGGCCGCTTATAAATAAGCGATTCGGTTCTTCGCTATTTTGATTAGATTATCTAATGCCACCGAAAACCTATTTGCCAAATCCTCTGCCCCGGTCAGCCGATTCTACGCAAAAGCATTTTTCTATCTGATCTTTCAAGGCAGCTTCGTCCAAATTCTGCCCAATCAGCACGAGCTGATTTTTCTTAGGCCGACCGTTCCATTCCTCATCTTCTAGTGAAAATCGCTTGCCGCTAAGGTGAAAAATGTGACGCTTGGGGCTTTCATCGAACCATAGAATGCCTTTTGCCCTAAAGACTGCCGCAGGCAGCTGATTGTCTAAAAAATGCTGAAACTTACGAATTGATAAGGGCTGATTTCTGTCGAATGATACTGACGTAAACCCATCTATATCTAAATGGGAATGGGTGCTGTGGTCGTGGTCATGCTCGCAGTGCCCATGGTCGTGGTCGCATTCGGAGTGGTCGTCTTTGTGCTCGTGGCCTTCGTGCTCGCGGCTTTCGTGATCGGGACTTTTATGGTCATGACCCTCGTGATCGTGATCTGAATGTCCATGGTGATCG
>JBGTGK010000038.1:0-3052 GCA_041746795.1 Phormidesmis sp. | reverse complement strand
TTTCAGAGCTTAGGGTCAACCTTGCAAACCTGAAGTATCCTGGCTTTTTTCATGTATTTGCAGCTACAAAGCCATGACATTAACGAAATAATCGGTACTCTGGGCTATCTCATGGGCAGATACTTGTCTCTTTCCACGTGGCAGTAAATTAATGAAATTGATGCTGACATGGAGTTTCAACCATCCTTACCTTTAGGGCACTACCCAAGGCTTATCGTCATCCGCCTTGTTGTGCGATCGCTCCTAGCGGGCTTCGCCATCACCAAATACGAGCCAAGTCCTTTCCCACCAGCCTGCCCCGACTATCCACCAATGACATCGCCAATGACAACCACCTGCTCAACGGTAGGCGCGTCGGTTACCTGCTGCTGTGCTTCCTGGACAAAAAATTGAGTTAACGACCGATGAAGGCGGCCATATTCATCAAGCAACTGGCGTTGCCGGGGTGCCTGACTTTCTCCTAGGTCTAGGCTAGAGTGGATTTTCCGCGAAAGGGTTTTGGTGAGATAATGCCTTGTCGAATTGGTAGAATGAACGCTCCACAGGGAATATCCCGATATCGCTCTTAACCCCAGTACCTTCAAGATATGTCTGACGTCTTATCGCCAAAGCCAATCACGCCTGTGCCTGCAAACGAGGCTGAGCGTTTGAGAGCGCTGCGTCGCTACCGGGTGCTTGATACGTCTCCTGAAGTAGCCTTTGATCGCATCACTCAGCTGGCAGCGCGGCTGTTCAATGTGCCCACTGCGCTGATCTCTTTGGTTGATGAGTCGAGAGCCTGGTTTAAGTCCTGTGTAGGGTTTGATGCCTGCGAAGTATCGCGTGATGCGACGCTTTGTGGCTTTGCTGTGTTAACAGACGAGCCGTTGATTATTCCTGATGCTAGACTCGATGACCGCTTTACCTGCAATCCGTTTGTGCAAAGTGAGCCGGGGCTGAGGTTCTATGCGGGTGCGCCCTTACGCACTCACGATGGCTTCAATTTGGGCACGCTGTGTCTGCTTGACACTCAGCCTCGCGATCTTTTGAGCGCAGAGCAGCAAGCCACCCTAGTTGACTTAGCAGCTATGGTAGTCGATGAGCTAGAACTAAGATTGGCGGCTTACAGGTTTATCCAGGTCAATACGGAGCGCAAACAGGCTGAAGCAGACCGCGATCGCTTCTTCCAACTCTCCCACGATATGCTGGCGATTATTAATCGAGACGGGTACTTCACTCAGCTCAATCCAGCTTTTACCGAAACGCTCGGCTACAGCACACAAGCGCTAACCGCCCAGCCCTACATCGAATTCGTGCATCCAGATGATCGAGCGAAGACGATGGCTGAAGCGGAAATCGCTGCTCAGGGCAATTCCACGATTGATTTTGAAAACCGTTACCGCGCTCAAGATGGCTCTTACCGTTGGATTTCGTGGAATATTGTTCCTTTTGTTAAGCAAGAACTGCTTTATTGCGCGGCGCGGGATGTCACCGATCGCAAGCAGACAGAAGCGCAGCTGCAAGCTAGCAATGCTCGGCTAAAGCTGCTCTCTAGCACCGCGAACTATCTGCTGCTAAACGAAAATCCCAAAGCTTTTTTAGCCAATTTGTTTGCCCAGGTTTCAACCTATTTAGGCCTCGAAGTTTATTTTAATTACCTATTCGACGAAGACCAGCAGCGCCTTCAGCTTCATGCCTATGGCGGCATCTCAGACGAAATTGCTGAGTCTGCAAGTATTTTAGAAATCGGGCAAGGCGTCTGTGGGTGTGCCTTGCAACAGCGCCAACCCATCGTGGTTGAAGCAGCGCTAACCTCGGATGGTCACCTTGATCTGCCGCTGCAATCCATTGGCGTCAGAGCCTATGCCAGTCACCCGCTCATTGTTGGCGATCGCATCTTAGGTACCCTGGGATTAGGCACTCGCCAGCGCGATCGCTTTACTCAAGATGAACTTGATTTGATGCAGGCGATCGCCAATCAGGTGGCGGCTTCCCTAGAGCGATCGCGTCTGGTATTAGAGCTAGAAACCCGCGCTGAAGCATTGGCTCAAACCAATCGCATCAAAGACGAATTTCTGGCGGTGCTCTCCCATGAGCTGCGATCGCCCCTAAACCCAATTTTGGGCTGGACGCAGCTGCTTAAAAGCGGCAAGCTCGACCCCATCCGGCAAACCGCAGCATTAGACACCATCGAACGCAATGCCAAACTACAGTCTCAGCTGATTGAAGATCTCTTAGACATCTCTCGCATTATGCAGGGCAAGCTGACTTTAACAGCGGCTCCGGTCAGTTTACCCTTTGTGATTTCGTCCGCGATTGAAACGGTTCGTTTGGCAGCAGAAGCCAAGAACGTTCAAATTTTGCTTGACATAGATACAACAGTAGCGCCCGTGTCTGGCGACACAACCCGGCTACAGCAGGTCGTGTGGAATTTGCTGACCAATGCTGTCAAATTCACGCCTGCGGGAGGACACGTCACTGTCGAACTCACTACCGAACTCACTACCGAACTCACTGCCGAACTGCGGCAGCCGGGCCAATCAGCTCAGATTCGGGTGCGCGATACCGGCAAAGGAATAGACTCGCAGTTTCTGCCGCATGTGTTCGCGTATTTCCGTCAGGCAGACTCCACCACCACCCGCAGGTTTGGTGGCTTAGGACTAGGGCTGGCGATCGTCAGGCAAATTGTAGAAATGCATGGGGGCACCGTCGAGGTAGAGAGTTTGGGTGAAGATCAAGGCGCAACGTTTACGGTACAGCTGCCAGTCATGCGGCAGAAAGTTCTGATAGCCGCTGAACCAGCCGAAGCCAAAACAGAAAATACCGACAGTGTTTTAAGTGGCCTGAAAATTCTCCTGGTGGATGATGATACGGATGCCCGCGAGTTTCAAGCATTTTTGCTAGAACAAAGTGGCGCGACGGTCACGGCTGTTGCTTCTGGCTCAGCGGCCTTAAAAGTGTTAGATCAGTCAGTTCCTGATGTTCTAGTCAGCGACATTGGCATGGCTGAAATGGACGGTTACATGCTGATCCAACAAATTCGCGATCGCCCGCCTCACCAGGGAGGAACCAT
>JBGTGK010000037.1:0-5114 GCA_041746795.1 Phormidesmis sp. | reverse complement strand
GGGCGAAAAAGTCTGTACCTAGCTGCGGCTTAGGTTTTGGCGGTGCTGGAATTGTGAGCAGTGCTAGCTGTTGAGTCATCTCTTATTGGGGAGTGATGGGGGTGATCGCACAGCCCTTCCTTTGAAAGATCCGTCCTATTTGCTGGGGCTATATGTTGTCGTTCTCGATTGCTCGCTCCACCATCAGCCAAGCAGCATCGTAGATTGACTCTCCTGTCGCCCATGCTGGTCGTGCGTTGCTTGAGCACCAATCACACAAGGCCAGCATCGTTTGCTCGTCTACATCGGCCTGGGTGTGGACGGCTCTCAGGTCAAACGGTGGGTCAAGGCCCGTGATAGTCGCCAATGCCTCAGCCAACGAGCCGCAATCGGCGGTGTAATACATTGCCATTGTGTTAATTCCTCCTGTAGTGAAATGGCTATGAACGTCGTCTTTACTGAGGGCTACTCAGTCGAAACCTCCGCTCAGTGGTAATAAAAATGCTGCTTGTGGCCGCCCGGATGACTTCATCAGGGGCACTCTTCCCTGCGTAAGCCTGTTCCGCTGCCTGGTAGCAAACGGCGTGAAGGTTTGCCATCGAGAAGACAAAGCTTTCGATCTGCTGCCTACCCTCCTCTGCTGTCGGCTCCCCTGGCTGCTGTTTTGCCGTCGTGGGCTGAGATAGCGGCGGCGGCGGCGTTACCTGAGGCGTCGGCGTTGCCGCTCCTGTGGAAGCTCGCCCTACTGATTTGGCTGGCTGGGACTGAGGTGATCGCACCTGGGGCGCTGTCGGCTGCGAGGTTGGGGTGGAGTCTGCTAGCAAGCGGATGTTCCAGGCTTCTTTGCCTTGGCGTGTTTTGGTCGGTGTCAGCTCAACGGCTTGGCCCTTGCGCAGTTGCTGAGCCTCCTCAAGGCTGAGCGCTCGCCACAGCTTACCGTCCTTCAATCCTTCGCCTTCAAACAGGACAGATTGGTAGGGGCCATAGTCTCCTTCTTTCTCCTTCATAATGACGGTAACAACTGCACTAATTGTCGGCGTCGTAACTAATGCCATGGGTCTTCTCTCCTTTTTTCCAATATGTCGTTAGGGCAACTAGCGATCGCTCGCTTAGCTCAGTAATCGCTCTTTAATCCGGTGAGGGCATCAGCCCGCTAAGCTTACTTGATGGCTCCATCTCCGCTAGATAACTATCTAGCGCCTCATCGAAGGCGCTCGTGAGACTGTGCAAGTTCACATCTGTCATTAGCTCACCGACGTAGCCAAGAACGGCTATCAGCTTGCGATCGCCAAAGGTCTCAAAGTCTGGGAGCAAGCGTAAGACCCGAACGTCATAGGCAACAAAAGTGCCGTTCTCCTCAAGCATCTCTGGCTCCACTGCGCGGACAGTCTCGTCAAACAATATCCGGATCTGCGTGTAGCCGTTCCTCTGTAAAACATCACGACAAATCGAAATAGCTTGGCCACAACCCCATTGGATCGCTGTCGGCATCTTACCTAGTTCAGTCGGGGCAAGCTGGTGATACTGGTACATCTCAAAAATCCTCCAATAAAGATGTGTCGGCGGGGCAGATTGGGCACTGCCCAAAAGCTCAGCGGCTTAGTACTCTGAGGGCAGCAAAATAACGTTGCCACAGACATAGAGCTTGATTTCTTTGAGCGGAAAGTTAGTAAACTCAATGTCCTGCGCGATGATGGGCGCAGCGCAACATCGCTGTCTTCAGCGCAGGTCAGACGGCCAGACCTATCAGCTTCAACCGTTAGAGTCCAAATCTGAAATTCCTGTAGCCGCTGGGAGTCCTGAATGACTGGCGCGTTCTGATGAGAGGCGACCGCATCAAGCAGCCAGTAAGCGCCTGCTTCATCAGCTAGGTACTTCGCGCCGTCGGTGCAAACAAGCTTGGTCAAGCTACTCCATCGGTGCCGCTGGGTTGTCCCAGTGAATTGCCGTAGGTCTAATTGAAATTGGTCTGGGTGTAGCATTAGACTTTATCGGCAATTAGCGCGGTAAAATAAAAACTGACGAGGGCAATAGGAAGGCAGTGCGATGAAAATAACCTACGCAGAGCTAAAGGGAAAGCCTCGAATATTGAAGAGCTTGACGGGCCTTGCCGTCATCGAATTTGAGGCATTGCTTCCTAGCTTTGGCCTTGCGTGGGCGCAGTTCGTTGAAGCGGAGTTTGAGCAGAAAAAGCGCAAGCGCGCCTATGGTGCAGGGCGCAAACCAGAGCTAGAGCTGCTGGGCGACAAGCTGCTGTTCATTTTATTTTACTACCGTCAGTACCCGACGCAGGAAGTGCAAGGGTATCTGTTTGGCATCGGCCAACCGCAGGCCAACGAGTGGATACATCGACTCACAGGGGTACTCAATCGAGCGTTAGGAGCAGAGCAGCAACTGCCCGAGCGCAGGCCAGCCAAGCTAGAAGCGGTGTTAGCGGCATGTCCTGGATTGACGTTTCTAATTGATGGCACGGAGCGACCGATCAATCGGCCCAAGAACCAAGAGAAACAGAAGACTTACTACAGCGGCAAAAAGAAAAAGCACACGGTGAAGAACAACGTCATCACCAGTCGAGGGGGTAATATTGTGTACTTGAGCGGCACCTATGAAGGGAAGAAGAGCGATAAGAAGATAGCCGATGAGGAAGGTTATCGTTTTCCAGCCGGGAGTAAGCTTTTACAAGACACGGGGTTTCAAGGCTATAAGCCGGAGGGAGTGACCATCCTTCAGCCAAAAAAGAAGCCGCGCAACGGCGCACTGACACCGGACGAAAAGGTGTGCAATCGAGCCGTATCGAGTGTGAGAGTTGAAGTAGAACACCAGATCGGGGGCGCTAAACGCTGTCAAATCCTAGCGCAGAAATTCCGCAATCGGGTGAAGAATTTTGTGGACGATGTGATGGAAACCGCCTGTGGATTACACAACTTTCGAATGAGCCACCGTAGAGGACAGGTCGATGAATTGAGGGTGATCGCATAGAGAAGAAAAGTTCAGGGTAGGGAGTGCCTATTCCTGTTGTTCATACTATTTCCGATGAAGTCTAATAGGCTGCGAGCGCGAAAGCACCTGGATGCCGATATCCTGGCGAATGTCTGGAGACAGGTTGGCGGCGATGGAGAGGGTTGGGCTCATGGCGGCGATCGCTGAAGGGACTGGCGACAACCGGCCTATGCGATCACGGCGTTGAACCACCTGATCTTATCGAAAAGTGTAACCCTGTTTTGCACCACGCCTCGAAAGGCGTCTACGATAGCTAATGTGCTCATGCTGGGGGAGGCCTCAATCAATCATTATTCCTTACTCTAAAGGCTTTTCGCCTGATATGGCTAGAATGAAATAGTCCTGGTTCCCGAGTGTTGAACAGCTTCTTTTTACCTACAGACAAATCATCTCTCCCCAGTGGGCAGGAGCGCGGTCAGAGCCAGGGCCAACCTTGCATCGAAACGGGCGCACCAAGCGATCTGGCATTGCACCATATTTTATTAAGGAGGCATCGCTATCGGCAAGGCCAGTGCTAAAGGCATCGACAGTGCCCTCACTAAAAACGATAAGACCCGTCTGAGGACAGTTTTCTATCTGCAAAGTAGCGAGACTGTTCATGAACACAGGTGAAGCCAAAATGTTTGCTGCGCCGCTGCCATCAAAAACATAGTTGATGCCGTTGGGTCTGGCCGTTGGACCGTCAGTATAGCCATGGGGGATTAGATCTCGGGTGCTAAATACGGTGCCTGGAACCGCTGTAATTCTGCTGATGGTTTCGTTGACCGCACTATCGCAACCGACGCGAGGCTGGGCCGCAAACGGGGCTGTAAAGCTGGCAAAATCCGAGCGCATCCACACTGCACTCGCTGGCGCTGCCGTATCGAGATGTACCTGATACCATCGATAGCCAACGCTATCAAATCGTTCATTCAGGATTTGGAACCGGCTACTGTTTCGAGCGGTAGCCTGCACAGGGTTGCTCTGAGCAGGCCCGGATCTTAGGTTGACAGAACCGCCCTCAATCGTGGTGGAAACCCAGCCGATGGTCGGCCTTGCCATGGCCTGCTCCGCAGCCGTGAGCCCGAGGGCAAAAGCAAGACCTGTGCCCAAAAATAATTTAGAACAAATGTCAGTCAGTGAATGTTTCATGCGGAGACCTCCAAAAAATTGCAAGCATGATCAGCCAAGGCATTGGCTATGGAGTTCTATCGGGCGATCTCAACTTTATTCTGCAATGGATAAAACGGTAGTCCCATTTAGGTAAGGATGAACATAAGTCCGGCTCTACCGATCCCCTTATGCAAATGTCCGCAACGAACATTTTTGAGCGTCTAGGATGCTCAAAAGCTTAAGGATTGAAGGCATTCAACGAAATTGAGCATATGGAATCCTGGAGAGCCATAAGTCCTTTCATGTAGAACTTTCAGAGCTTAGAGTCAGTCTTGCAGACTCTAAGTATCCTGGTTTTTTCATGCCTTTGCAGCTACAAAGCCCAGACATTAACGAAATAATCAGCACTCTGGGCTATCTCATGGGTAGATACTTTCATCCTTCCACACATCAGCAAATCGATAAAATTGGTGCTAACAGGGAGTTTCAGCCATCCTTACCTTCAGGGCACTACCCATAGTGGTTTCAGGCACAGATCAGCAGCTAAAATTAGCGCCTCAGCCAACTTAGGATCTGCTCTCGATCCCCTAGATCTACCGACTGACCCTTTTCAAACCTGTGCAGAGTGAAAGGGTTGAGGTCTCCAATTTCGGCAACAGTCTCGTTCAGACCTCGATTCCATCGCTTGATCCGTGCAAGGGCTGACTTATCCCCTTCCGGCGATTTTAACTCGCTAATAATTTCAGCTTCGGTTTCGGAGGGAGTGGGTGCATCAATCTCGGGGTAGACCGCCTGGTATCGCTGATAATTCCTCAAATAGTAGAGCATTCCACACGCAGTGGGGCGATGGGATTTAGGCCGGTCAACCAGGGGTGGGTTGTGGTCAACAAGCCGATCCCAGGCACTAGTGCAGCGTCAAAGCTTAATTTTAGGGTAGATGGAAGTGAGCTTACATCTCGCATCTTCGATTTTCATTTGCCAATCAACGCCTCGCTGAGTGTTGTTGATGTCGGTAGACCAAGCGGCAATCTCATCTTGAAGTT
>JBGTGK010000036.1:0-10309 GCA_041746795.1 Phormidesmis sp. | reverse complement strand
ATCTCATTCATCCTTCTAGCCACATTTGCGATCATCTCTTGAGCCTTTGCATGAGCCTGCGTTCCAGCTGGGATTGCTTTGAGCTTGCCTATAATTGACTTTAGCTGGCTGTACTTAGTCATATTGGGCTCAGTCATATTGGGCTCAATGGAGCTATCCATTTCTATCAGCGTCGCGTTTAACGACTGTATTCGCTGGGCTGCACTTTGCTCTTGCTGATAGCGATCGCGAATTTCACTTAAATTTTGCTGATAGCGAGCCTTTACCTGCTGCGCCTCAGCATAGCTAGGAGAAGCTGCATCAATACTGTCCAAATTAAGCAGCGCTGTCTGCCAGAGCCTAGAAATGTCCGCCCACTTTTCGGATGAATGCGGCGCATTTTGACTGGCCAAAGCCGCCTGCCAGCCATAGCGCTTTGCCACCTTTAGCGGATCTTCAGGGCGCTTGCCAGTACTTTGACCAGGGGTTTGGCCAGAGAATCGGGGCGCTTGCTCAGCGTTAATAGTCGCCGTCTGAGCCGTCTTCAAATTTCCTTTCAAAGGCGTATCTTGTCCTTTGGTTGTCTGCTTGGCTGCTTGAGCCCGCGCTAGCTTCATCGCTTCTGTTTGTCGGGCTCTAATCTCTTGAAGGTTCTGCTCATAAACTTTCTTTTTGAGCTGCGCCTGCGGGTAGTTCTCGTTTTGGCGGGGCACCTGCTCTAACTGTTCAATCGCTGAACTCCAAAGTGCTGCCGTCTCACCCCAGTGCTGAGCGCTGTGCGGCGGGTTTTGACTTTTCAGCGCGGCCTGCCAGCCAATGCTTTTAGCCGTTTCAAAAGGATCGACCTGAGTTTCGGGCCGAATTTTATCAGACACCTTACCGAAATTTACTAAAACCGGGCGTTGGTCATTGAGCACCTGTGGCTTTGCGCTCGTCTCTACGGTTCCTTTCGCTTTAGCGGTTTGGTTGCTTGGCGGCGGCGGGTCGGTCTGGGAGAAGGCCTTGAGCCAAGGCGTTGTGCCGCCATCCGCTATAGAGTCCATGCCGACAGCGGCGGCTAATAGCACCGTGACTGCGCCTACCCCCATCGAAACGCCCAACAGTGGGGACGACTCTATATCTACTTTTTCAGCTTCTCTGAGCACTTTTTGATTGAAGTCAGGCGCAATATCCCTGAGCACCTCCCAAATCTCAATTCGGGTCATGGGCTTGCCCTGATGAAGGCGGAGTGACTCTAGCCGAGCGAGTAAAATAACGCGTTCAATTTGATCCCCAGGGTCTTCGCCGTAGTGACGCTCAATTTCATCTTTGACAATTTGAAAAGCGCGATCGCTCAGACGAGGCATTTTAAAGGCTCAGTAAGTTTTCGAGAAAACAACCGTTTATGTAATGAGAATTTCGCAGATTTTGGATTAGCGTGCGACCTAGCTACATCAGACCAAACGCAATCTACATAGCTATACGGAGATTGCCTAACGAATCCGCATCAAATTCAGTGCTCTTGGATGAAAACTTGCTTCAAACTTGTTCTACAAGCCAACCGTATTCTTACCCTTAGCAGCAGGCTTAAACCAGCCGAGTTAGCTGCACCCGATATCGCTGCTTTTTAGTAACGACTACCTCGCCAATTTCCAGGCGTCCTTTTCCCCGAATCGCAATCAGGTCACCCGTTTCGACGCTACGGCTAGACTGCGTAATCGGCTTCCAGTTCACGCGCACATCGCCTTGAGTGATCATGTCGGCCATTTTGCTGCGCGACATGCCAAACCCGGCAGAGGCGATCGCATCCAACCGCATAGAAGCCTCCACGGTTGTCATTTCCTTTTTTTTGGGTTCCCGTACCCGCAGCTCACTGAGTGCGATCGCCTGTGTTTTCACCGGCACCGAACGCACCTGCACCAGCGCGCCCGTTAAAAACTCCACCAGCTCCGGCACCACAATCGCCTGTGCCCCGCGCTCGCCCAGCACAATAATGTCACCGACTTTATCGCGCACCAGCCCGGTACCCAGCAGCGATCCTAAAAAGTCACGGTGAGAGGCCGTATCGAACAAAAAATTGCCCGCAATGCTCAGCGCTGCCAAGGGAACCGGCTGCTCATCGAACGGAATCTCGCTACGAGAGATCATCAGCCGCTGCCGTTCGGCTTGAGGATAGCCGCCGCTGCTGATGGTGTGAACATCGGTGAGCTTTTCAAAAACTGCCTGCGCCTCAAGCAGCTCCGGCGGCGACAAAAAATCTGTCGCGACCGGCTCCCAGGTGCGAATCGCCTGCTCGGCCCGGTCAATAATACGAGCCAGCGCTTCTTTGTTCTCAGCCCGCTTGAGCATGTCTTCTTTAGGGAGCATCGCTTAAACCTTTGCCACCTCTGGCTGCGCTGCCACCCCGTTTACGATCGCTGGCGAAATCTTAAAGTCTTTGGCAATTTCACGGGCCGTCATTTTGGCGCACATCATCACCGCTGGGGTGCCGCCACCGGGCTGAGAATTAGCCCCTACCAAGTAGAAGTTTGAAATATCTTCGCTGCGGTTGTGCGGACGGAAAAAGGCGCTCTGTGTCAGCACCGGCTCCACGCCAAACCCGTTGCCCAGGTAGCTGTTAAGCGTGCCTTCAAAGTAGTCAGGTGTGACATAGCTTTGATACACCAGACGCTCTTTAAGCCCCGGAATGTAGCCGCGCTCCTCTAAGAAGGTGAGCACTTTGTCAGTTAGCTTAGGCCCTTCCACATCCCAGTCGAGTCCGCTGGCATTGTTGGGCACTGGCACCAGCGTGTAGGCCGCATGATGTCCGGGTGGAGCCATGCTGGGATCGGTAAGCGTTGGAACATGCAGGTACTGAGAAAAGTCTGGGCTCAGCACCTTGTCGTCAAAGATTTCGGTCAGCAGCGCCTCGTAGCGTGGCCCCAAAATAATGTTGTGATGGCGCAAGTCTAAATCTTCTAGCCCATCGGCCCTGAAGCCGAAGTAGATCACCAGAATAGACATAGACTGCCTGGTGAGCTTTTTAGTTCGCAGATCCTGGTTAATCAAGCGGTACTGAGGCTCAATCAGGTTTGAGTAGGTGTTGGCATAGTCACCGTTAGAAACCACCACATCAGCGGTGTGCTTAGTGCCATCTGCAAGGGTGATGCCTTTCGCCACCTTTTTGCCAAACAAAGAGCCTTCCACGTCAATTTTAGTGACTTCGCTGTCGTAGCGCATGGTGCCGCCTAGCTCTTCAAACTTGCGCACAAAGCCGCGCACCAGTTCGCCTGTGCCGCCCATGGCAAAGTGAATGCCCCAGGTCTTTTCTACGAAGTGAATCATCGCATAAATGGCGGGCACCTTGAGCGGATTGCCGCCCACTAGCAGGGGCTCAAAGCTAAACACCTGCTGAAGCTTGGGGCTCTTGAAGTAGCTTTTTACAAAGGAGAATAAAGGGCGTACGGCGTCCAGCTTTATTAGGTCAGGCGCAATCTTCAGCATGGAGAAAACGTCGCCAAAATAGGTGTAGCCCAGCTCCACAAAGCCGCGCTCAAAAATGGCCCTAGCTGCCTCATGAAATCTTTCGTAGCCTTCGAGATCGTCTGGCTCAATGGCTTCAATTTGGCGGTGGGTGCTTTCGGGATCGCCGTCGTAGTCGAAGTAGGTGCCGTCGTCAAAATAGATGCGGTAGAACGGCAAAACGGGAACGATTTTGACGTACTTGGAAGTGTTGGGGCCGCTAGTAATGCCGGTTCTAATCCGGTCTTTAGGATCCATAATCTCGGCGGGAAAATCTGGCTCGCCCAAGGCCGCCGCGTCTTTCTGTAGAGAAAAAAGCTCTTCGATTAAGTGGGGAACGGTCAGTACGGTTGGCCCCATGTCAAAGACAAAACCCTCGGCTCTGCGCACGTAGGCCCGCCCGCCAGGGGCATCTAGTTTTTCAAAAATAGTGGTTTCAAAGCCCAGACTCTGCAACCGAATGCCCAAGGATATTCCACCGATCCCCGAGCCAATAATGATGGCTTTCTTGCGACTCATACCGTAGTTTCACTAGCTATACGTTCCTTAGTATAGGCTTCATATAGAACAAGTGCTAGGCAAGCCTTACTCGTTTAACGACCAGTGATACTCGACGGGAATCCGGGCGCGCAAGCAGCTTTCTTCGAGCTGTTTTTGCTGCGAGAATGCCTTGCGCAGCGTGCCGATCAGAGCCTGCAATTGTTCTTTTTGCACTAGCTCTTGACGAATGCCTTGGGCAGTTTGCCTTTCTAGCAGCTGAAGCAGTAGCTCGTAATGAATGTGGGAAGGGAGCGGAAGCGGAGGACGGTCTGGTTGAGCCATGCTGGTTTATCGCGCTTTTTAACGATTGAGAAGGCGGGCGATCGCCTCACCTGGATCGCGCTGCCTCATCAAGGACTCTCCTACTAGAATAGCCTGTGCGCCTGCTGCTGTGGCAATAGCTACGTCGTTAGGAGTATGGATGCCAGATTCGCTGACGATGAGCACCTGTTTTTGAGCGATCGCTTCGCCATGAGCAGCCAAAAGCTGTTGGGTCGTCTCCAGGCTCACGGTAAAGTCTTCAAGGTTTCGGTTGTTAATCCCGATGATTTCAATGCCGTCTAAGGCGATGACTCGCTCAAATTCTTCAGCGGTGTGAGCTTCTACCAGTACGTCTAGGCCTAATGCCTTGGCAATGCGTATGAAATAGTGAAGGTCTTTGTCGGGAAGGATGGCGGCAATTAGCAGAATTGCATCGGCCCCGGCAATTCGCGCCTGATAGATCTGGTAGGGATAAATAATGAACTCTTTGCAAAGTAGCGGCAGGTCTACGGCCTGACGGATTTGGCGAAGATAGTCGAAGCTGCCCTGAAAGAACTTACTGTCGGTGAGCACCGACAGACAGGTGGCCTGACCTGAGGCATAGCTGCGGGCGATCGCCACCGGGTCAAAGTCTTCTCTAATGATCCCTTTGCTGGGCGAAGCCTTTTTAACCTCAGCAATAATGGCCGGGCTCTGCAAGCTTGCCTGCCGCCGCAGCGCCCGGCCGAATCCCTTTGTTTCCGGAAGTCCTTGGGCCTGCTGCTGCAAGTCTTGTAGCGGCACCTGTTCTTTTTGCCGGGTCACTTCGGTTTCTTTATGCCACACAATTTTCTCTAGAATGTTGCGGGGCTCAGCGTCGGGCACTTTGATTTTGTATTCCAGGCTGGCGACGGAGATCGCTAGATTGGGCGGGCGACGGCGGATTTTCACGCGGTTACCTCCGCTCGCTTATAGGCTTCGTCTAAGACTTCGGAAAGGGTGGGATGGGTGTGAACGTAGCGGGAGAGTTCGGTGACGGACTGCTTTTGGGCGATCGCATTGGCCGCTTCCTGAATCAAATCAGCCGCATGGAGCCCAATAATATGAGCCCCCAGCATTTCGCCCGTATCTTTTCGGTAAATTATTTTGGCCAGCCCCTCGGTTTCGCCTTCGGCCAGGGCTTTGGAGTTTGCCTTGAAGTAGCTGCGCACGGAGGCCACTTCATAGCCGCCCTCTTTGGCTGCTGTCTTAGCCGCCGGTTCAGTCAAGCCGACAAAGCTCACTTCAGGATGCGTGAATGCCGCCGCTGGAATCGCGTTGTAGTCCATCGTGCGACTTTTACCACAGATGTTATCGACCGCGACAATACCCTGAGCTGAAGCCGAGTGAGCCAGCATCATTTTACCGTTGGCATCGCCAATCGCCCACAGGTGGGGCACTGGCTTGCCATCGCGCATTACCGCCAGCTGGTCGTTCACGGGGATAAAGCCGCGACGGTCAGTTTCTACCGCTACCATGTTGAGGTCTAAATGCTTGGTCGCTGGAATTCTGCCAGTGGCTACCAGGCAGGCATCGACTTCGATTACATCTACCGTTTCCATTGTTTTGGGATTGGCCAGCTCAATGACAACCGGAGATCCTGGCGTGATTTTTTTCGCCAACAGGCCCACGCGAGTCTCAATGTCACGCGGCTTAATCAGCACGCGCTCAGCCTGCTTGGCAATATCAGGATCAAAAGTGGGCATCAACTGATCCATCGCTTCAATCATCGTGACTTCGGAGCCCAGCGCCGTATAAATGTCCGAGAACTCTAGGCCAATGTAGCCACTGCCAATAATCGCCACCCACTCAGGTAGCCAGTCGAGCCGAACAGCTTCGTCACTGGTGTACACCGTTTTGCCGTCGGTTTCAATCCCTCTAGGCACGAAAGGAATTGAGCCAGGGGAGAGAATAATATCTTTGGCGGTAATCATTCGCGTGCCGCTGTCATCTTTGATTGAGACTTTTTGGCTGCTGGCGATTTTGCCCCAGCCTCGAATGGTTTCTACGCCGAGGCGAGTGAGGCTATTCGTGAGATCGCCCTGAATTTTGTTCACCAGATTTTTGGCATGGTCAGCAATCCCTTCGCGGTCGAACCCAACGCCGGATAGGCTAAGGCCCATAGCCTTGAGATGTTGGGCATCACGCATTTCACGCACTTTACCTGAAGCCGCTAACAAAGCCTTAGAAGGAATGCAGCCCCGATTCACGCAGGTACCGCCCATGTCTCCCGCTTCGATAATGGCTGTTTTAAGGCCGCATTTCACTGCGTGAAGGGCTGCGCCATGTCCGCCTACGCCTGCGCCAATAATTACCAAATCGTAATCAAATGCTGAATCCACGTCTCTGACTCCTAAATATTTCTGAATATATATCTGAATATATATAAGCTATCTGACGGCGCTGGCTGATCATCAGTGCTTTTCCATTCTCAACTAGAGCGGTCGGTTTTTTCTAGTCAGTTTTGACGATCCGGTTTGGCGATCGCCTGAGCCAATCTGTACAAAGCTAGAAACTATAGATGCAGGAGCGGGTGCTATGAATGACAATAACAACCAAAATCGCCAGATGGCTGACGAGGCTTTCAGGCGATCGCTCACTCAGTTAGAGGATTTATTAGTAGATAAAGCCGTGCCTAGCAGAGAGAGTGCGATCGCCCCCACCCCGTCCTCACTCGCCCATCCAGACATGCAGACAGATGACCAGACAGATGCCAGCCAATCTGATCAGCCCGATCAAGCCCACCGGTTCGGCGGCACCCTTCTAGATGCCATCCCTCTGGCCCAACGACTAGCCCAACGACTAGCCACCCAACCTAAAACACCCACCCACCTCACAACTCCCAATCCCAGCAGCACTGAGACTAAATAATCTTCTCCACTCCCCCACTCCCCCACCTCTGCCGCCGCGCTTCATACAGCAGCAGCGCCGTCGAAACAGCCACATTCAAAGACTCAACCCCAGCCATCACCGGAACCTTAACCGCCACAGAGGCACCCGCCATTAACGCCGTGGAAAGCCCCGCCCCCTCATTCCCCATTAAGAATACGGTAGGCTTCAGCAAATCTAGCGCCCAGTAGTCAAGCTCAGCGGTTGCCGTGGTCGCCACTATCTGCACGCCCTGCTGCTTCAGCTGCTGCGCCTTCTCAGCGATATCCACTGTCGCCATCGGTAGCCGAAACCACTGGCCTACGCTAGCCCGCAGCACCTTTGGATTTTCTAAGTTCACGCTGTCAGGACTCAGCCATAGGCCATCGCTGCCCGCCGCCGCTGCCGTCCGAATAATTGTGCCAAGATTGCCTGGATCTTGCAGCGTCTCCAGCATGATTCCCAAGCTGATGACATTCCCTGGCTGGCTCGCGGCTTCCTGCCAGGCGTTTCGCCTGGGCGCAGTTGCCACTACCCCGTCAGGCGTCACGGTACTCGCAATAGAGTTAAGGACGGCTCCAGAAACCAGCTCTATTTGTTCAGCTTGTGCCAGTGCCCGCTGGCAAATTTTGGGGTAGCGCTGCTGCCATTCCTCGGTATAGCAAACCACTTGCAGCGGATAGCTCGCCATGCAGGCAGCTTCTACTAGGTGAGTCCCTTCTAACAGCAGCACTCCCTGAGCGCGTCGCTCTTTTGCCTGTTGCAGTTTGCGCAACTGCTTAACCGTGGCATTTTGTAAGCTGGTGAGCATAAAAGGTTTATCTAGAGGCTTTACCCATATTTAAATCGCTACGTATTTCTGCTGAACTATAGAAAGTTTGAATTGATACAAAATCCCTATGGTTGAGGCGTCTGTCTAATGTCTGCTGCTTAAGCTGCGATTGAGGGCATCTTCCGCCTTGAAAGCTGCTAAAAGCCTATCTCAAGAAAAAGCGCTTCAGCCAATGGAAACTGAGACGCTTTTTGCTTGAGCCGCCACAATACGGCAATGATGCGGAACCCGGGACTTGAACCCGGAAGTCCTTGCGAACACTAGAATCTGAATCTAGCGCGTCTACCAATTTCGCCAGTCCCGCAGGGGTGCTGCCATAGCCGTAATGGCCCATGTAACAGCTAGTGCGATCGCATACTGCGTCACCAAACGGCTCTTCAGCTGCGATTAACCATAGTCTACCAGTGAGGGACATTCGTCAACAGCCAGCAGTCGCTAGGTTTAAGCTAATTCCCTGTCTTCTCCCCTTATAATCGGTGGTTTCCTCTATGAAGCTCTATGAAAAGAATGAGAAAAACCCCCGCTAGCGCCTGTTTTGTTCAAATCAACCGGAAGAAACTCTGAAGTTTCGGGTAAAATCCATACCAAATTCTCCGAAGCTTTCCAAAGCCATTCCCAAAGCTATTCGCAAGCTGATGGAAACCTTTGTTTTCCTTCGAAGCGTTTATATTTTTTTAAGCTCATCATTACTTATGGAGGCTACTCCCATTATCACTTCTTCTTCTTCTCGCGCCGGTTCTATCAGTAGCGGTATGCCCTCTTCAGATGCCGTTTCAAAAAAAGCTTCCGTCATCGAAATTTGGGGTGGCGAACCGCTTAGCGGCCATATTCCTATCAGCGGCGCGAAAAACTCGGCGCTGGTGGTGTTAGGAGGTGCCTTACTGTGCTCACAAACCTGTCGCATCCGTAACATTCCAGACCTGATGGACATTGGCCGCATGGCTAGCGTGCTGACCGCCCTTGGCCTAGGCGTCTCTCGCAACGGCAGCGTCTTAGATATAGACGCCAGTCACGTCAGCCATTCTAAAGCGCCCTACGATATCGTCAGCAAGCTGCGCGCTAGCTTTTTCGTGATTGGCCCTTTGCTCGCGCGCCTCGGCGTAGCTCGCGTCCCTTTGCCAGGTGGCTGCGCCATCGGTGCGCGTCCGGTAGCGCTGCACATTCGAGGTTTGCAGGCGTTGGGCGCTCACGTTCATATGGATCACGGCGTCGTACATGCCTATGTTCCTGGCGCACGCGGTAAGCTCAAAGGCGCAAAAATTTATCTGGACTATCCCAGCGTGGGGGCAACGGAAACCCTGATGATGGCAGCCACTTTAGCTGAGGGCGAAACCGTGCTTGAAAATGCGGCGCAGGAGCCAGAAGTCATTGATTTGGCCAATTTTTGTCGGGCGATGGGTGCAAAAATTAGAGGTGCAGGCACCAACACGATTACGATTGTCGGCGTACCGAGCCTGCATTCAACTGACTACGCCATTATCCCAGATCGGATTGAGGCAGGCACTTACTTAGTTGCCGGTGCTTTAACCCGCTCTGAAATCACGGTTGGGCCGGTAGATCCTAGCCATCTCACGCCGCTGCTGGCTAAGCTCCGTGAAACGGGTACAAAAGTAGAGATTGAAGGGCGCAGCACGATTCGAGTGTCTCCCGGAGAAAAGATCTTGCCCACAGATGTACATACCCTGCCTTATCCGGGTTTCCCAACGGACATGCAGGCTCAGTTTATGGCTTTGCTAACGCTGGCAGATGGTAACAGCATGGTGACTGAAACCGTGTTTGAAAATCGGCTACAGCATGTCGCAGAGTTCAATCGGATGGGCGCTGATATTAGGGTCAAGGGTGACTGCGCCATCGTCCGGGGGGTGAGTCATCTATCTGGGGCACCTGTAACAGGTAGCGATTTGCGAGCGTCTGCGGCTTTGGCGATCGCTGGCCTAGCCGCCAGAGGCAAAACCACCCTCCACGGCCTGCATCACCTAGATCGAGGCTATGAAAAGTTTGAAGAAAAGCTCACCAACGTCGGGGCTCGCCTGCGCCGTATTCCACTGAGCGAAGCAGACAGCGCCGCTCAGCCTACACTGGGCGATCGCCTCAGCGAGCCAGTGTCCGTTGCCTTGTCTGTTCCGGCAGTAGCTGGGTAGTTTGCAGGGGAGTTAAGGAAGAGGGGGAGTAAGGGAGAAGGGGATCAAGGGCAGCAATTCCAAATTCCAGACTACGGACACTCAAAACCCTTGATCTACCGTTCGCTTCTGATCATGGTCAAACTCGACTAGCAGGTCTGAACGGCTGCAACCCAGTAACTTCGTTCCTCGTTGAGGCAAAATGTACGTC
>JBGTGK010000035.1:0-10814 GCA_041746795.1 Phormidesmis sp. | reverse complement strand
CCTTTGTAAAATAATATGCATATATCTTCTGTACCTTTGTCTAATGCAAGGGGTTTATGTTTTTCGTTCTCCTCAAAGGGAGCATGAACTTTAGCTATTCGATCTACATCAGCCAACCACTCTCAGCAGAAGGCATTTCGCTCAGTTGATTGGTTAGATTCTAAGCCAAATCAATTAAACCAGGCGGCGGTGTAATTTCAATTTGCCCAGCAGCAACATCTACTACTGGCACAATCTCTTCCACAAACGGAATAAGTAGTGTCTTAGGCACTTTCTTCTTCTGCTTTCGCTTAGCCTGAAGTTTCAGCTTTCTAACCGCTTTAGCCCGTGTAGAAGGATGCGCGATCGCACCAGAAGCCTCCGATGGTTCCTCGACTTCAACAGGTTCTTCTGTACCCTGATCTGCTAGTAAAACTTCTAGCATGTCGTGCCCAGTCGTAAACACGTCAGTCACCGTACCAATCACTGACTGATCCGACTGCATAACGACGGTTGAGCCGATTAAATCAGAGACGTGAAATTCACCCGGTTCTAAGGCAAGGCGATCGCCCTCCGGCACCATCAACCTCGCCTGCCGTAAATCCTCCGCCTGCTCCCGCGAGTCCACGCCCTCAAGCTTTACCACATACTGGTTCTTACCATCTACAAAGCGACCGCTCACCAAACGAACCTTTTCAGGCTCCCCATTCGGCTTTTGCAGCCAGCGATCGCCCGGCTTGGTAAACCGCTCAGGAAAGTCACTCTCGGCATACACTTTCACATGCCCATTCAGCCCATGAGCACCCACGATTTTACCGATTAGCAGCCAGTCTTCTGCGGGTTCTTTAGTCATTGCGCTACTTACTCCATCAGTCATAGCGCTTAAACCGCAGCCAACGCAGGTTGCGCCGAATACACTTTGTCTGTGAGCGTCGCTAGATGCTTTAGCGCAGTCACAAGCTGCTCTTCTGTTGCAGTCAGGCTAAGGCGGAAACACTGACGCATATGCGGCCAGTCTTCACCCTTCAGGCTCTTTTCGAGCCCTGGGAAGAAGGGGCTACCTGGCACCACAATTACGCCGTATTTCTTTAGCTCGTTGTAAAACGCCCAGTCGGTCATCGGCAGGTTGTCGAACCATAGCCACGCAAAAATCGCGCCTTCGCCCCGGTGTAGCCGCCAGGGTACTTCGTTCGGCATGTGCTGCGCGAGGGTTTCTTCGAGTACGGCAAACTTGTTGCGGTAGTGAGGGCGAATGACGTTTTTAGAAATGTCGGCAAGGGCACCGCTACGAATGGCACGGGCCGCGATCGCCTGACCATAGCGGCTCGAATGAATGCACAGGTTCGTTTGAAAGGCTTCTAAAATTTGAATAATTTTCTCATCGCCAATGGCCACACCTACTCGCTCACCCGGCAAGCCAGCCTTAGAAAGGCTGAGGCAATGCACAATATTTGGCCCGAAAACCGGCGTCATCTCCGTAAAGTTAAGCGCCGGATACGGCGGTGCATAGGCCGAATCTATAAACACCGGGACATTGCAAGGTGCGGCCAAATCGACGATGCCCTGAACCTCCCGATCGGTAATCACGTTGCCTGTGGGGTTACAGGGGCGTGAAAACAAAACGAACCCTGTATTTTCATTGATCTCTAGCTGATCAAAGTCGGGGCGATACTTAAAGGAGTGCGGATCTTTACTATCTAAATCAATAAACGGACGGTATGCCTTAAGTGCCTCCGGATAAAGGGTGACGCCGCCGTAGCCCGTATAGTCGGGGCTTAGGGGTAGCACAATATCTTTAAGTCGCCCGCCTGAGCTGTAGCCGCCCAGCGCATTTGCCGCCAAAAAGTAAAGGTTTTGGCTACCGGGGGTGATTAAAATATTGCGGGCGGTGAGGCTGAGCCCATAGCGCTCATTAAAGTCGTCGCGGATGGCTTCGATGAAGGGCTCGTAACCCTGGCTAGCCCCATAGCGGCAAACAACTTCACCATATTCATTGCTGGCGAGCAGGTCTGCGGTACAATCGCGCCAAAGCTGCTCTACCTCAGGCAAAATCACAGGGTTGCCCGCACTCAGGTTAATGAACTCCTGACTTGGATTTGACGCCTTGCTCGCGTTCAGCGTTTCGATAATGTCTTTCATGATCGCACGCACCCCGGTCAGGTGAGACATGCGATCGCCAAACTGCGTTAGAGCGGGGGTCATAGAATATCTGGGTGCTAACTTTTTTGTGGCCTGCTTACAGACTATTCGATCAAATATAACTCGATTTTCACATGCACCCTTCCTGGCAACTCGATTTCTATCGTCGTCCCCTTCAAGACTCGCAGGGCAAACCCCTTTGGGAGCTGCTCATTTGCGATCCGCAAATGGAGTTTAGCTATGGCGAATTTTGCCCTCAAGGAGAAGCTAGCGCCCCCTGGATAAAAGAGCAGCTGCAAATTGCCAAAGTCAGAGCAGGCGGCTGGCCACAATATATAGATATCTTTCGTCCGCAAACAATCAGCCTTGTAGAAGTTGCCTGTAGGGAGCTGCCAATAGAAGTTCGCCCCGTCCGAGATGTGCCTACCCTCAAGCAGTGGCTCTGGCAGCGGGCCGTCTGGTACGACAACCTGCATAACTACGTTAATCAACCCTACGACCCCATCGCCATAGAGCGTCCTGCGCCGCTGCCAATAGCTGACTACCTAATGGGCGAGCAGTGGCAGTTTGCCGCCATCGGTTCAGCTCAGCTCATGCGCCTGGAGCACGAACCCATTCCCGTGCAGTCTATCCCAGACGGCCTAACGCCTGTGAGCTTGGGCCTGCCGAGCACCCTGCTTATTCCTGGCGTCATTATTGATGGTGGGCGGCAGTCGATGGCGCTGGCTCAGTGGCTACAGTCCGTTCGGCCCGTCATGCTGCAATACATTGCGGGCAAGCCCGATGGTCTTTTGTTAGAAGCAGGCCTGTCCGACCGCTGGATTTTAGCGACTTTCGAGGACTCAGATATGGCCGGAGCCGCACGGACATTTACAGAGCGTAAGCAGGCGGCCAAAGGACTCCATTTTTTGCTGGTGCGCCCCGACGATTCGGGCCTGACCTATACCGGACTCTGGCTGCTGCAATCAACCCCTGGTAAGCAAATTCATGCCGCCCAGCCCATTTGAATAGGATCGAGATGATAGACCAAAAAAGGGGCGCATTTTTTGCGCCCGCAGAAACATTTAGGCCCAGAATGTTTTAAGGACAGATGAGAACGGTAAAATTCCTCTTGACGACCTCATAGGAAAAATTAATGGCTGCTCCGACCAATCAGACGGCATATGAGCGGGTGAAGCTTCCGGTAAAAATTGGCATCATCGGCGGCAGCGGGCTCTATCAAATGGAGGCGCTCACAGATGTGCAAGAAGTCGAGCTGACAACGCCCTTCGGCGATCCTTCCGATGCGCTAATTGTCGGCAAAATTGACGGCGTACCCGTGGCTTTCTTAGCTCGCCATGGGCGAAACCACACGCTCACGCCCTCAGAGCTACCCTTTCGGGCTAACATCTACGCGATGAAAATGCTGGGCGTGGAGTATCTGATATCGGCCTCAGCGGTCGGTTCGCTCAAAGCTGAAGCCAAGCCAGTCGATATGGTGGTGCCCGATCAGTTTATTGACCGCACCAAAAATAGAGCCTCTACCTTTTTTGGCGAGGGCATCGTCGGCCACATTTCCTTCGGCGACCCGGTATGCAATAACTTGGCGAAGGTTTTGGCTGATTCTGTTGAAAGTCAGCAGCTTCAGGGCGTCACGCTGCACCGAGGCGGCACCTATGTGTGTATGGAAGGCCCAGCTTTTTCAACTAAGGCAGAATCTAACCTGTACCGCAGTTGGGACGCCACCGTTATTGGCATGACTAATTTGCCTGAAGCCAAGCTGGCTAGAGAAGCTGAGATTGCCTACGCAACGCTAGCCATGGTGACTGACTACGACTGCTGGCATCCTGAGCATGAGAGCGTTACGGTAGAAATGGTGATTGGCAATTTGCAAAAGAATGCGGTAAATGCGCAAAAGGCGATCGCAGAGGTCGTGCGGCGACTGCATGAAAACCCACCGGCCTCAGAAGCGCACGATGCGCTCAAGTACGCCATTATTACGCCGTTGGACAAAGCACCCGCAGCAGCAAAAGAGAAGTTGGCTGTGCTGTTGAAAAAGTATCTCTAAGAAGCCTTGTCGAAAGCCTTATCAAAAGGAATCGGAAAAGGCACCGTTTTCGCCGTTTTTCCTTTCTCCCCAACGGCAGCCGCTTTCTCAGCTAGCGCTAGCACGGGCTTAACTGACGGACTCAAAATGTCTTCATATCCTTCGTATTGCGTGCCGAGTACCCTGTCCCAAAAGGTGAAATATAGGCCGTAATGCACGGTGTACTTGCGATGGTGTAGCCAGTGATGAGTGCAGCCAACCATCCAACTGCCCAGCCATTTGCCAAAGGCTGAGCTTGAGAATAGCCGCACGCCAAAGTGATGAACCAGCGCGCCCATCGTCATTACCATCACTACGGCTATCAGTACGGATAGGTGCATGGGGATAACCATCGTGACCCCTATTAAATAGAGAGCTTGAATCATCGCTTCTGCTGGGTCGAAGGCAAAAGCCGTCCAGGGCGTCGGATTTTTGGAATGATGATGGCCCTGGTGCAGCCATTTGTAGCACCTGGGATGGTGAGACAGGCGATGGGTGAAGTAAAAGTAGGCGTCTTGCAGCACTAGCACTAGCACTAGGCTAAAGCCGAGATACCAAAAGCCGTATTGCTGCGGCTGTAGGTAGATACGAGTGTGGCCTAAGTCGTAGGCCGTCGTCATAATGGCAGCGCACACTGCAAAAATGCCGGATGACAGTATAGAGAGAATAATGTCGCTGCGGATAGTGTCGCTGCGGATAGAGAACTGAGTACGACATGCGGCAAAGCGGGACGATTGCCGCATGTATAAAAACCAATACAGGCTACCGGCAGCAGCAAAGTAGCCGAGCACCGTAACCGCAAAAAATATTAGGCTGTGCCAGCACAAGCTTGGCAGCAGAGAGGTTAAAGATAAATAAAACGCCAAAGCTTGTATAAATTAGTAACTTTATTCCCTGAATTTTACTGGCTTTAGCCTCCTTTGCATACAGCATAGTGCCTGCGTTGCAGTGCCTCATTCTTAAAATGCCGCCTTAACGCCGCTCAGGTGATTTTCGTACTTCTCTCATATTGCTGATTGAGCGCGATCGCTACAGGGCTTCTCACCATTGCCTAATTACAGCAACCTCTACCTGAGGGGATAGATAAAAGATGGGAAGAAATATTAAGCAATGCAAAGAAAACCTGCTTACATTAAAAAGTGTTGCGCTTTGTTGATCCCGTTGTTAGCGTATGCATGTTCAGTTCGTTATCAGTTCACTAGCACTCAGCTATGAGGTCATAACCGAGCTGAACGAGACACGTCCGTATCTACACCAAGAGGTTATTCATCATGAAAAGCTCCTTTCTTAATCAGTTGATACGTCCTTTCTACAGCCCTTTCCACAGGGGCTTAGTAGCCTGCGTATTTTCACTTCAGCACTTGCTTATGAAAGCTGCTGTTGCTGTATCTCTTAAGCTTTGTTTGTTTACGGCTCGGGTTTTGTTAGGTTCTACCGCTAGTGCCCGTCAGCAGGCAAGCCAGTCTTTCTAGGATTTATTTTGGTGGCGTATAGTCGCGTGATCGCTCCCCTCACAAAATTAGATCACTCCTCCTAAGTTCCGAGCGCTCCCTTCAACATAGATCTATGTTTCACGCTTGCAGATTTCCTTCAGCGCATTGCCCAAGCCACAGTTAACGCTGAGCTGAAGGAAGTTTGCTCCCAAGAATTGATGAACAGATGCACTTTTTGCGTGTATTGACTTAGTGCATTTTCCTAGCTGCGCGTCACATCGCTTTTGCCCAACACCTGTGCCCCAGGTTCCTTAAGCAATGTGGCCCTAGCCATAACCTAAACAAAGGCTTTTTTCCATGAATATCCAAGGAAAAGTAGCGCTGATTACCGGCGCTTCTCGTGGAATCGGGCGGGCTATTGCCTATGAACTCGCCCGCAACGGTATCCGCCGTATTATTTTAGTTGCTCGCAATCCATACGCCCTAGACCAAGTTGCGGCTGATATTCGTCGCATCGGCGCTGAGGCCATTCCCCTGTCGATAGATCTCACTGCACAGTCTGTCGTGAGCGCCACAATTGCCAAAGCCTGGCGCGACTATGGCGATATTGACCTGCTGGTGAACTGCGCCGGGGTAGCTCACCAAGCGCCTTTTTTGCGATCGCACCTCTCCCACATGCAGCAAGAAATCGACACCAACATCACCGGCATGTACCTGGTCACCAGCCTGGTTGCTCGCCGCATGGCCTCTCGCAGGCGAGGCACGATTGTCAACGTCTCTAGCCTGATGGGCAAAATTGCCGCGCCCACGATGGCGACCTACTCAGCGACTAAGTTTGCCATTGTGGGCTTTACCGGTGCGCTGCGGATGGAGCTAGCACCGCATAACGTGAAGGTGATGACTCTATTGCCCTCCCTCACCGATACCGACATGGCAAAAGACCTGAAAAAGTTCCGGGGCGTGATTCCCATGACGGCTCAGCAAGTTGCTGTGGCCTGCATTCAGGGTCTTCAAAAAGATTCGGCAGAGGTGCTGGTAGGCTGGCAGTCTCATGTGGCTGTTTGGTGCAACCGCCTTTCGCCTAAGCTGCTGGAGCTGATTTTGAAAATGACAGCGCCCAGAAAGCTGCTGCACGCTTAGCTGCACAGTCTTAGCTGCACAGTCTTAGCTGCATTTTAGTTGCACAGACGCACCCGAACCGTTTAGCCTAATGCAAGCTAAGCGGTTCGCATTTTTAGGATTTTTGCTGCTACATGACTATTCAAGACACAACCTATACGGCATCGGCAGAGCCTACGCTGTATGGAGAGAGGGCCATCAAAAACGGTAATTTGATCACGTTTCCCAACCCTCGTCCGGGGCGGGAATATACCATTCGCATTACGCTGCCTGAATTTACCTGCAAGTGTCCATTTTCAGGCTATCCAGACTTTGCCACTATTTATGTTGAGTATGTGCCCGATCAAAAGGTTGTGGAGCTAAAGGCCATCAAGCTGTATATCAACAGCTATCGCGATCGCAACATCTCTCACGAAGAGTCTATCAATCTGATCCTGGACGATTTTGTTGCGGCTTGCGATCCGCTGTTTGTCAGCATCAAAGGAGACTTTTTGCCACGGGGCAATGTGCATACCGTCATTGAGGTAACGCACAAGAAGGCCAAGAGCGAGACTTAAGCTAAAGTCTCGAATGCTTTTTCTGGCCTTAACCTTTCCTTTCCTTTTTGTTAACACCCCGGTTCGATGATTGATTTACAGTCTCATCAACGTAAGTAGGGTTAATCCTTTTGTCTTTGGTAACTTCTCCGCAGGTTCACTCTGAGCAGTTCGTGACGCTAATTGAGCAGCTTTATTTAGAGCCATCCTCTTTCAAAGGCGCTACGCCAACGCTGATTACCTATTCTGCCGGTCGCAACATTCCACTCCAGCATCAGGATATCCACATTCTCTACCGGGGCGTTGTGCAGCTCCACACTATTCATGCCGATGGCGGTGAAACTATCGTCGGACTCTGCGGGCCTTCGATGGCCTTTGGCAAAGCTATTAGCAGCGTAGAGCCCTACTGGGCTACAGCGCTGAGCGAAGTTGACGTACTGCCGCTCTCTATGTCGGAAGTCGCCGCCTCTCCCGCCCTCATGGCAGGCATTTTTCCGCAGCTTGTGCGTCGCCTTCAGCAGGCAGAAGCCTGGCTCGCGATCTCTGGCATCCGCCTGGTTTCTGATCGCCTCCGGTTCGTCTTGGTTCAGCTCGCCCAAGACTTTGGCCATGTAGAAACCGGCGGCGTTCGCATCAAGCTCAGGCTAACTCACCACCAAATTGCAACTATTATCGGCACCACCCGCGTGACGGTAACTCGTTTGCTGCGCGACTTTAAAGACGAGGGCTGGCTCAGCATTCAGCAGCGTCAGCTGATTTTGAGTCCGCAAATGGTAGGTCTTGCCCACCATGATAGTTCTACCCACAAATTCAAAGTCGCCAGTTAGGTTGCTAGCTAAAGGGCTATCCCCCCACAACGACACCGCCGTTGGGATGCAGCACCTGACCCGTCATGTAAGAAGAGTCTTCAGAGGCTAAAAATACAAAGCAGGTGGCCACTTCTACCGGTTGCCCGGCGCGCTTCATGGGCACTTGCTTGCCAAAGCCTTCTACCCTATCAGCAGGCATGGCATCGGGGATAAACGGCGTCCAAATAGGGCCGGGGGCAACGCCGTTGACGCGAATGCCTTTTTCGAGCACGCGCTGGGAGAGCGATCGCAAAAATGCCAGATTCGCACCCTTAGTCGTGGAATAGCTCAGCAGCGAATCGTTCCCTTTGTAGGCGTTGATTGAAGTGGTGATAATGATGGTGCTGCCTTCTTTGAGGTGAGGCAGTGCAGCCTTGGTGAAATAGAACATCGGAAACACGTTCGTGCTAAAGATGCTGCCGAGCCGAGCGGCGTCTATTTCTTCCCAGTCTTCCTCCATATACTGCTCAGCAGCGTTGCTGACCAAAATATCGAGCTTGCCTAGCTCGTCAACCGTCTTTTGTACAACTTCTTGGCAAAAGGTTTCGCTGCTGATGTCTCCAGGAATCAGAATGCACTTTCGGCCATGCGATTCAACTTCTGCTTTAGTCTTTTTGGCGTCTTCGTGTTCATCTAAATACGAAATGGCAACGTCTGCACCTTCTTTTGCATACAGCACGGACACTGCTCGACCAATCCCACTGTCACCGCCGGTAATGAGCGCTACTTTACCTTTCAGCTTTTCGCTGCCCTTGTAGCTGTCGCGGTCATAGATGGGCGAGGGCGTCATTTCAGATTCAAGTGCGGGCTGACGGTCTTGCTCTTGGGCGGGAATTTGGCTGGGAGAGATTGGCACGGTAAGTTCCTTATGGATGAAAAATTGTCTGCCTATATGAAAGCGCGATCGCCTACGTTTGTTGCACTTCCTAACAGCAGAGTTTTCAACTAGGGCACAAACACTCATCTATGCCATAGGAAACAATCTCTAACTATCTTATTAAGCAGATTGCCTACTTCGTAACCTGGAGATAAGAATTCTGTATGCTCTGGTAATCTAGAGATGCTCTGGTGGAGAAAAATAGAGAAAAAAGATGGGACTGGTATTCGATATTTTCTTTTGGGTGATGGTCGGCTTTCTTATCTTTGTCGCGATTATTTTGGTGAGCTTGTATATCAGGGGGGCATTTCGGTGGCGTCCTCCTTTTCAAATTGAGCACGCGATCGCCCCTCAAGATCTCCATTTCGCGCTCACCCTCAAAAGCCTCACAAAGTCTCTGACTACCGCAGGCAAAACGGTTGATTTTTGGAACACTGCTGACGACATTCAAAAGGCCCGACTCGCGGCAATTAGCAGCGCCCAAAAGAGCATTCAGTTTGAGACTTTTATGATGACACCGGGGAAGCGGGCTCAGGATTTTGCTGAGGCGATCGCAAGGCGAGCCGCTGAGGGCGTAGAAGTGCAGCTATTGATAGATAGCTGGGGAACCAAAGCAATGCCCATGAGCTATTGGCGGCGGCTAAAGTCGGCTGGTGTACAAATTGTTTTCTTCAATCCGTTTGATTTTCGTGCGCCTGCTAACTATGCAGGCCGCACTCACCGCAAGCTGTTGATTGTTGATGGTAAAAAAGCCCTAATCGGCGGCGCAGGTATCTCGGACTTATGGGATGGCACCGAAAAATCGGACGACACTCAACCGTGGTTTGATATCGAAGCGGCCTTTACTGGCGAAATGGTGACGGTGCTATCAGCTGTTTTCCAGACCCACTGGCAGGGCTACAAACAGTTTGAAACGGGGTCAGCTACCGTTGTTGATATGGCAAAAATTTATCCGGTTAAAGAGAACGAAGATAGCGATGCTGTATTGGTGACGGTAGGAACAAAACCGGGCTATCGTGAATCGCCAATTGAAACAACAAAGCAGACGCTGATTGCCTGCGCGCGGCGGCGGGTTTGGCTATCGAGTCCATACTTTTTGCCGAATAAGAGTACGCGGGAGCTGTTGATTGCGGCGAGGCGGGCGGGGGTAGACGTGCGGATTTTGACGACGAGCAACAGATCCGACAAAAAGCCGGTTTACTACGCCTCCTACGAAGTCTACGGCTCCTTGTTAAGAGCGGGCATCCAAATTTTTGAATATCAGCCCAGCATGATCCACGCCAAAATGCTGATCATCGACGATAACTGGGTGAATATGGGCAGCGCAAACCTCGACTACCGCAGCTTTTTACACAACGATGAGCTGGATATTGTGACTGACAGCGAAGCGTTGTTTACCCAGGTAGAGCAGGCTTTTGAAAAAGGCTTTTCGCAGTGTGAGCAGATTGGGCTGCGGCAGTGGAAGCGGCGATCGTGGCTGAAGCATCGAGTGTTGGGGAACGTGGTGCGGTTGGTACAGTGGCAGCTTTGAGAGGTTGGCTGGGTTGTGGCTAATGCCAAAGGCGACACTGCGCGAACGGCTGCGCTCAGCCAGCGAGATGAGCTGATACCGAGCCCTGAGGGATAGGTCGACACCGAACCCTGAGGGCGACTGATAAAGTGCAGTTGGTAGATGGATGTGTAGTGACCCCCAAAATTAGGACAGCGACTAGAGCGAGTAATCTAGAGTCCATACAGGGAAGGAAACATGGCCAGCAAGCAAAAAAAATACAGCAGCGAGTTTAAGGCCAAAGTCGTGCTGGAGGTAGTCAGCGGGCA
>JBGTGK010000034.1:0-15549 GCA_041746795.1 Phormidesmis sp. | reverse complement strand
GGGCATTGTGCGTCATCGTCGGAAAATAGAGTCGGTGATTAACAATGCTGGGCGATCGCGCGCGCTGGTGGATGAGTTTGGGTCGCTGGCGGCTTATTTTTGGCAGTATGAGCCGGAGGCCAGCGATCGCCCCGATCGGTGCGACTATACAACGCTGATGGAATTGGGGAAGACGGATGCATCGACAGCGATGAGTAAAGATTTGAAAAAGCGGGGCTGGTCTTTTATCGGGCCAACGACGGCTTATGCCTTTATGCAGGCGATGGGGCTGGTGAACGATCATGTGGAAGGGTGTGAGTGGCGATCGCGCACCGAAACCCTAAGACAGCAGTTCCAGCCTCCGACCGTGCGATGTCAGGGTAGGCAGCAGCCTGGGTGAACAGTCGCTTAACGCACAAATTTCGCTAGCCCCCTTAACCGCAGCGTCACGATCAGGGAGAATAGAAGAATTAACTTTCTCAAAGCATGACCGAAGACATCGTTCTATAGCCCTGGATGTTCTATAGCTTTGAGATATCCCATACCGCACTAGGACATAGCCCATGACAGCAACCCAAGCTAAGCCCCAAACGACCTTTCCAATTGATTTAAGCGCTTATAAGCGCATCGAACTTGACCCCTCAAATAGCAAGCTGACGGATCAGCAGCGCGAGGCACTAACGGCCAATATTCAGCTTTGCCGCGATGCCATCGTATTTTTTACTGCAACCGGGGGCGCTCGGGGCGTGGGTGGTCACACAGGCGGGCCTTACGACACGGTGCCCGAGGTAATGATTATGGATGCGCTGTTCCGAGGCAATCCTGACAAGTTTGTGCCGACCTTTTTTGATGAGGCCGGTCACCGCGTAGGCACTCAGTACCTCATGGCTACGCTGAACGGCGACTTGCCCGCTGAGGAACTGATGAAATATCGGGCGGCGGGTTCTAAGCTGCCGGGCCATCCAGAGCTAGGCCTAACGCCGGGTGTGCAGTTCAGCTCTGGTCGCTTGGGGCATATGTGGCCCTTCGTAAACGGCATAGCGTTAGCAAATCCTGGGAAAACCACATTTTTGCTAGGCTCTGATGGGGCTCAGCAAGAAGGTGATGACGCTGAAGCGGCTCGTCTGGCTGTGGCTCAAGGCATCAATATAAAGCTGATCATTGACGATAACGACGTCACCATTGCAGGTCATCCTTCTGAGTATTTGAAGGGCTACAGCGTTCAGCAAACCCTGGAAGGTCATGGCCTGAAGGTACTGGTGAACGATGGTGAGGACATTGACGCGCTGTATGCCAATATCTGTGCGGCGATTAGCGAAGATGGCCCAATAGCAGTGATTTGCAAGCGTCCGATGACGGTGGGCATTGAGGGACTGGAAGGGACTACCCACGGTCACGACGTGATTCCGACCGACCTAGCGATTAAGCATTTGGAGAAGCACGGTCGTCAGGCAGCGGCTGACTATCTTAAGAACATTAAAAAGGAGTCACACAGCTATAGCTTCTTAGGCTCTAGTGACGAGTTGGGCTCTAATCGGAATGTGTTCGGTCAGGCGGCGGTAGAAGTGCTGGGCAAAATGAGCGACGCTGAGCGCAAAGAAAAAGTGCTGGTGGTGGACTGCGACCTGGAAGGATCTTGCGGGCTGAACCACATTCATAAAGCCTACCCTGAGATTTTTATCAGCGGCGGTATTATGGAGCGAGGCAATCTCTCTGCGGCTGCGGGCTTTGGAATGCAAAAAGGTAAGCAGGGCATTTTTGCGACCTTTAGCGCTTTTTTAGAGATGTGTATTTCTGAAATCACGATGGCGCGGCTGAACAAGGCGAACTTGCTGTGTCACTTCTCCCATTCTGGTATCGACGACATGGCGGACAACACCTGCCACTTCGGTATCAACAACATGTTTGCTGATAATGGCTTGGACGACAGCTATGAGACTCGTCTGTACTTCCCGGCTGATGCCCATCAGATGACGGCCTGCGTCAACAAGATCTTTAACGATCCGGGCTTGCGATTTATCTTCTCTACGCGTGCCAAGGTACCGATGCTGCAAGATGACAGCGGCAAGGATCTTTACGGCGATGGCTATACGTTTGTGCCGGGTAAAGATGACGTTGTTCGCGAGGGCAGTGATGGCTACATCGTCAGCTTTGGCGACGGCCTGTATCGGGCGCTAGATGCGGTTGAGCGCTTGAAGAAGGAAGGCTTGAATATCGGCCTAATCAACAAGTCTACGCTGAACGTGGTAGATGAGCAGATGATGGAGAAAGTGGGCAAGTCGCCTTTGGTGATGGTGGTTGAGTCGTTTAATGAGAAAACTGGCTTGGGCGCTCGCTATGGTACTTGGCTGCTGGAGCGGGGCTATACGCCTAAGTTTGCTCATGCGGGTACGCATGAGGAGGGCGGAGGTGGCCTTTGGGAGCAGTTCTATCATCAGGGTTTGGATCCTGAGAGCATCATGCAGAAGGTGAAGAAGCTGGCTGGGAAGTAGGTTTTGCATTCGCATAGCTACCGTTGAGACAGCTTAGGGGTGTGCGTTTAAATAGAGTACCAGTCCATCCGGCCTTCGACTACGCTCAGGCCTCGGTTTCAGATTTGCATACTTGGTACTTTATTTATGAGCGACTCCCTTAGTTAGAAATGGCCCTATCGGTGTAATGCCGGTGGGGCTTTTGTTTCTGCTTTGGTTGTTTTTGCTCTGGTTGCTGGGAGGTGAGTATTCCGAGCGGGGTGTATGATCTTTAGAGGAAACTTTGTAGGAGAAACTAATACGATGGCCGCAGAATATCTTAAGGACGAAGCTGAGCTAGATGCAGCGCTCAAGGATGAGTCTGTGCTAGTGGTGGACTGTACAGCGAGCTGGTGTGGGCCTTGTAAGCTGGTAGCGCCTTTGATGGATCAGCTGGCGGATGAGTATGACGGTAAGGCAAAGGTGTTGAAGCTGGATTTGGACGATAACAAGGCGGTTGCTAAGCGGTTTGGGATTAGAAGCATTCCAGCGGTGATGATGTTTAAAAATGGTGAGCTGGTGGATACGCTGGTGGGCGTAAAGCCTTACTCTACGTTTAGTGAAGCGGTGACTAGCTATCTGTAGAAGCTACTGATAAAAGCTATTTATAGCGATCGCGACCCAAGGGAGCTTTGATATAGTCAAAGCTCCCTTTGTTGATCGAGGTACCTGTGGTGCTTTTGCTGTTTATGCCTAATCCGAATAAGCCTGATCCAAATTTGGTCAAATTCTCGCCCGCGACGGTGTTTGCAGTCTTGGTGGCTGTTACTTTGGGGACGCTGCTGCTGACGGGCTTTATTTCACAGTGATCGGGTATCTTCAAAGGAATTAAGAGGGGGAATTTTAAGAGGAGGAAGTAAGAGGGCACCCACGAGGGGAGCCCGTATGTCTTAGCCCGTATGTCTTAGCCTAAGTGTTTTGCTGTTGTAAGGAGTCTTAGTATGTGCGGAATTGTGGGATATATTGGTACCCGAGCTGCCAGCAGCATTTTGATTGAAGGGCTTAAAACCCTGGAATATCGGGGCTATGATTCGGCTGGGGTGGCGACTGTTGGCGAAGGGCGGCTGCAAAGGACGCGGGCGAAGGGCAAGCTAAAAAATTTGCAGACCAAGCTAGAAGGGCTTGACGATCCGGCTCGCTTGGGTATTGGCCATACGCGCTGGGCCACTCACGGTAAGCCTGAAGAGCATAACGCGCATCCGCATACGGATACTAAAGAGCGGATAGCCGTGGTGCAAAACGGCATTATCGAAAACTATCGTGAGCTGAGAGAAGAGCTGAAGGCTAAGGGCCACAAATTTCGCTCGGATACCGATACCGAAGTCATTCCGCATCTGATTGCTGAGTATTTGGAGAATCCGCCTGAAGACGCGGTGTTGACAGAGCAGTCGGGGCTGCTGGAGGCGTCTAGACAGGCGATGAATCGGTTGGAAGGGGCTTTTGCGATCGCCTTAATTTCCATAGACTTTCCCGACGAGTTGATTGTCGTTCGCCAGCAGGCTCCCCTAGTGATCGGCTTCGGCCAGGGCGAATTTTTCTGCGCCTCCGACACCCCTGCCATCATGCCCTACACCCAAGCCGTGCTGACGCTAGAAAACGGTGAGATTGCTCGCCTGACCCCACTGGGCGCTGAAGTGTACGATTTTGCTGGACATCGGCTGAAAAAGCATCCGCAAACCCTAAACTGGAACCCCATCATGGTGGAGAAGCAGGGGTTTAAGCACTTTATGCTCAAGGAAATTTATGAGCAGCCAGGCGTGGTGCGAACCTGCCTAGAAACCTATTTGGACACGAGCTGGGAGCCAGAAAGCGGCCAATCTCCGATTAAATTAAACTTGCCTGATGCGCTATTAGATGACCTAGAGCACATTCAGATTTTGGCCTGTGGGACTAGCTGGCACGCTAGCCTGGTGGGTAAGTACTTGCTAGAGCAGGTTTCTGGGATTCCGACGGCTGTACAGTACGCCTCTGAATTTCGCTATGCGCCTGCGCCGCTGACGCCCAACACGCTGACGATTGGGGTAACTCAGTCGGGAGAAACAGCAGATACTTTGGCCGCGCTGGACATGGAGCAAACCCGTCGCAGACAAAGCGCAGAAGAGCGCGGAGATAATCGGTATGCGCCGCGCATGTTAGGCATTACAAACCGGGCCGATAGCTCCTTAAGTCGGCTGGTGCCTCATATTGTAGATACCAAGGCAGGGATGGAAATTGGCGTAGCTGCGACAAAAACGTTTATCGCTCAGCTGATGTCATTTTACTTTTTGTCGCTAGAGCTGGCCTACCGACGGCGGTCGATCTCCCTGGCGCGGCTAGGCGAGATTATTGAGGGAATGCGGCAGCTGCCTGCCCAGCTAGAGGTGGTGCTAGAGAGCCAGGAACGCTATGTAGAGGAGCTGTCTCATGATTTTTCGGAGACGCGGGACTTTATATTTATCGGGCGGGGGATTAACTATCCGATTGCGCTGGAAGGGGCGCTGAAGCTAAAGGAGATTAGCTACATTCACGCCGAGGGCTATCCGGCAGGAGAAATGAAGCACGGGCCGATCGCGCTGCTAGATGAGAAGGTACCGGTAGTGGCGATCGCTACCAAAGGCACCGTTTATGAAAAGGTACTCTCCAACGCCCAGGAAGCGAAAGCCCGAGACGCCCGGCTGATTGGCGTGGTACCGATGAACGATGCGGACGCAGAAGAAACCTTTGACGCGCTGCTGCCGGTGCCCGATGTAGACGAACTGCTTTCGCCTGTGCTGACGGTCGTGCCAGTGCAGCTACTCTCCTATCACATTGCCGCGCGCCGAGGCTTAGACGTAGATCAGCCCCGGAATCTAGCAAAGTCTGTGACTGTGGAATAGGGCACTGTGGAGTAGGGCATTATCTGACCTAAGTTATCTGACCTAAGACAGATAACACCATACTTGTCTGCATCCTAGAATACAAAATAGATGCTCAATGTTGCACAGCCGTGACATCTACGAACGGTAGTGGTCAAGCGCCAGCGGCATTGGTTAAGCACTACTTTGTATATTCCAGGAATCGTCACTATGAAATCCATGCTTCTTTCTGCCTCACTGGTTCTTTTTGCTGCGACAGCGTTTGCGCCAGCCGTTTCTGCTAAGCAGTCGTCTGCCCATAGCGAGCTTTCAAAAAGTTCCTTAACTCAGAGGATTCAGCAAAACCGCGATATGCGCGGCAAAAACTAGCGACGGCTTGGTGATCCTACGCTGCCTTTATGGCAGTTAAATACTGCGGCTAAATGTCTAGTAAATACCGAGACTTGTAAAATAGGTCTCAGCATTTTTTGGTTGTCTATAGGACGCTTGAAATAGCGTTAATGAGAGAACTTTGTCATCTACGATACAAAACTCTCAGGGTAATCTCATAGAAATCTGACATTCGTCTCAGCTTCTGCTCACTGAGGGCTCAGAAGCCGCTGTCATTCTAATAAATATCGAATCGAAATAAACTTTGTTACTTGGGAGTTCCCTATATGAAACGCTTTATCCTTTCAACTTCATTGATTCTGCTTGGCGCTGCGGCCTTTGCGCCGACTGTGCTAGCCAAACAGTTGTCTACGCCAGGCAGCTTGTCAGAAAGCGCAACGATTACTGATTTAGTTCAGTACAATCGCGATATGCGCAGCAAGAACTAGTTATAAGCCGCAGTTTGATTGCGGCTGTTAGGTGCCGGGACTTATCCTCATGAGTCTCGGCACCTTTTCGTTTGCGGATTTGTTTGCGGATGGGCGGTTTTCCTGTTTTCCTATGGTGACAGCTGAGGCCGATGTTGGCGCGACTATATAAGGTTGTATGAGACAATTTTGATGGAAACAATGTAGTCTGATTGAGCGCTACTGTCATCAAGGATCTCCTTAACCATGAAAGCAATTGTCGTCGGTAGCGGCGGACGTGAACATGCGCTGGCCTGGAAGCTGCTGCGATCACCTAAAGTCACTGAGGTCGTATGCATCCCTGGCAATGGCGGTACGGCTTTGCTAGCAGGCTGTCGCAACGTCGCGATGACGACCACTGACGCCGAAGGCATTGCCCGATGCGCGCTGGTGAACAACATGGCCTTTGTGCTGATTGGCCCAGAGCAGCCGCTAGCCGACGGACTGGCAGATGCCCTGCGCGAGCAGGAAGTTAAGGTGTTTGGCCCAAACCAGGACGGCGCTCAAATTGAGTCGAGCAAGGCTTGGGCAAAGGCGCTGATGGCGGAGGCGGGGGTGCCGACGGCGATCGCAGAAGTGTTTACCGATGCGCAAAGTGCGATCGCCTATGTAAAGCAGCAGGGCGTGCCGATTGTGATCAAGGCTGACGGGCTTGCCGCCGGGAAAGGGGTGACCGTAGCGATGTTGATGGATGAGGCGATCGCCGCCATTGAAGCCGTCTTTAGCGGGCAGTTTGGGGCGGCGGGCATTGGCGCAGCCTCTCCGCAGGAGATTCGCGTTGTCATTGAAGAATTTTTGCTAGGACAAGAAGTGTCTGTGCTAGCCGTGACGGACGGTATAACCATTAGGCCGCTGCTGCCCGCGCAGGATCATAAGCAGGTGGGAGAAGGCGATACGGGTCCGAATACGGGCGGGATGGGTGCCTATGCGCCAACGCCTGTCATGCCTGCCGAGCTATTAGAGCGGGTGCAGCTAGAAGTGCTAGAGCCCACTTTAAAGGGCTTGAGAGCTAGAGGCATTGACTATCGCGGCGTGCTGTATGCAGGGCTGATTGTGACCCCAGCGGGCGAGCCCAAAGTGATTGAGTTCAACTGTCGCTTTGGCGATCCTGAAACGCAGGCGGTGCTGCCGCTGCTAGAGACGCCTTTAGACGCGATTATCCTGGCCTGCTGCGAGCAGCGGCTCGCTGCGATGCCGCCTTTTGTATGGGCCGAGGGCGCTTCGGCCTGTGTGGTGATGGCAGCGCAGGGCTATCCTGGCAAATATAAAAAAGGCCTGCCGATTGGTGGCGTGGGCACAGCTGAGTCAGAAGATCCGAACATGGTGGTGTTTCATGCGGGGACGAGGCTGAGTAAAGATGGCCTCAAGAGTACAGGCGGGCGGGTGCTGGGCGTGACGGCGATCGCGCCTACATTTGATCAGGCTTTAGCCAAGGCCTACCACGCCGTGGATAAAATTGACTTTCCGGGCGGCTACTACCGCCGTGACATCGGCCATCGCGTCAAGGGAAATAACTGAGGAAACGGCAGGACAGGCAACAGCGTTTAGAATAAAAGCAGCTGGTAGAGCGAATTTGATGACTCAACCCCATAGCCGTGCTCAGGATCATGCAACTTTTCAGTCAACTTAAAGCGTTATTTGCGAGATGGTGGAGCGACTTTACCCTACAAACGCGACTGATGGCCGGTGCCACCCTGTTGGTGTCGCTAGTGATGAGTGCCCTGACTTTTTGGGCGGTGAACACCATTCAGCAAGACGCCCAGCTCAACGACACCCGCTTCGGTCGCGATATGGGCCTGCTGCTAGCCGCTAACGTAGCCCCGCTGGTCGAAACGAACGATCGCTCAGAGCTGGCCCGCTTTTCTTACAGCTTTTACGAAAACACCTCCAACGTTCGGTACATGCTTTACGCCGACCAGGATGGCGAAATTTTCTTTGGCATTCCCTACTCCGAGCCCGCCGTTCAAAACTCCTTGACGCTGCGGCGGCGGATGAAGCTACCGGCTAACTACACCAGCAGCGCCGATTCGCCGATGGTGCGTCAGCACATTACGCCAGCTGGCATGGTGACCGATGTCTTTGTGCCGCTGACGATTGAGGGTCAGTACAAGGGCATGTTGGCGATGGGCATTACTCCCAACCCCACCGTCGTCGCCTCGTCTCACCTCACCCGCGATGTCACCATTGCGGTGTTTGTGTCAATTTGGGTGATGGTGATTTTGGGCGCGGTAATCAATGCGCTGACGATTACTCAACCCATCAAAGAGCTGCTGTTAGGCGTAAAAAGTATCGCCACTGGCAACTTTAAGCAGCGGATTGATTTGCCCTTAGGCGGTGAGCTAGGCGAGCTGATCTACAGCTTTAACGACATGGCTGAGCGCCTAGAGCGCTACGAAGAGCAAAATATTGAAGAGCTAACTGCCGAAAAAGCCAAGCTAGACAGCCTGGTTTCGACGATTGCAGACGGTGCCATTTTGCTAGATGCAGAGACTAATTTGGTGCTGGCCAACATTGCGGCCAGGCGCATTTTGGGCTGGGAAGCAGGCGCTGCTTTAGAAGGCAGTATTTTAGACCGGCTGCATCCTGAAGTGCGGGCTCAGCTAGCGCCGCCGTTGGTACAGGCGGTTGCCGGTGAAGTGCATGAGGGCAGCGAGTTTCGCATCTCCCTACTAGAGGGAACTCGGACGGTGAGAGTGCTGCTGAACCCTGTGCTAGACCAGGCAAAAGAAAATGTCAAAGGGGTGGCCATTACCCTGCAAGACATTACCCGCGAAGTTGCGCTGAATGAGGCGAAAAGCCAGTTTATTAGCAACGTTTCTCACGAGCTGCGAACCCCGCTATTTAATATCAAGTCATTTATAGAAACGCTGCATGAGTACGGCGAAGACCTGAGCGAGCAGCAGCGCCGAGAGTTTTTGGATACCGCTAACAAGGAAACCGATAGGCTAACTCGTCTCGTTAACGATGTGCTAGATCTATCCCGACTAGAATCGGGCAGGCGCTACGAATTTACGGCGGTGGAGGTGCATCAGCCGATCGATCAGGTCCTGCGTACCTATCAACTCAATGCTAAAGATAAGCAAATTACGCTGGAGAAAGAGATTGAAGACGATCTGCCAGCCAGCCTGGGCCACTATGATTTGCTATTGCAGGTATTTGGAAACCTGGTGGGCAATGCGCTGAAGTTTACCTCGGCGGGCGGCAAGGTAGTGATTCGAGCCTACCGTGCGCCTCACCAGGTCAATCGGTTCAATGCGTATTTGTCACAGAACGTGCGGATTGAAATTGGTGATACGGGATTGGGAATTGCCGATGAAGATCAGGCCGCTATTTTTGATCGCTTTTTCCGCGTAGAGAACCGGGTGCATACGTTAGAAGGTACCGGCTTGGGCTTATCGATTGTGAAACACATTATGGATAAGCACAACGCCCGAGTCAATTTGGTAAGCGAAGTAGGGGTAGGCACTACGTTTTGGTTTGACCTGCCTGTGTACGACTTAGCTGAGTATGCTGGGGCCAATGACGACGAGGAACCTGAGCGAGAAAGCGGGCTAAAACAGGAGGTTGCCAAAGGGGCAGCTAAAGAGGCAGCTAAAGAGGGTAGCGTAGACTACAGCGTTGAACCTGTTGCGACTATTAAGAACAAAACGGCTTCTTCGGGCGTTGCTTAAAGAATCTTTTAAGAAAGTGAGATGTCAGGGAGCCAACAGATTTTACTGTACATGCGAGTAGAGTGCTGAAAGCTAGGTTTCATGATGCATATAGCTATTTTTTACTGCTGATTAGGGGTTAATTTGTCGGCAGATCGACGCTATTTTTTCTTGGGATCAGGCAAGGTTCACGTATCGAATCTTAGGATAGACGTTGAACGCTGAAGAGTCTGACTACAATGATGAGCAGATAATTCTATTGGAGAATGCTTATGAGCTTGCTCTCTCAGCTGAAAGAAATGACTGTCGTGGTTGCCGACACTGGTGACATTGGCGCAATTGAAAAATTTACGCCTCAAGATACGACAACTAACCCTTCCCTGATTACTGCTGCTGCTGGGCTGCCACAGTACCAAAGCATTTTGGATGAGACGCTGCAACAGGCCAGAGACACGATGGGTAAGGATGCCATTGATAAAGACGTGGCGATGGAAGCGTTTAAGCATTTGGCGGTTGCCTTTGGTAAGCGAATTCTAGAAATTATTCCAGGTCGCGTTTCAACCGAAGTGGATGCCAGACTTTCTTACGATACTGAAGGCACCCTGGCAACGGCGCGCGATTTGATTGCTGAGTACGAAGAGGCTGGGGTTAGTCGCGATCGCATCCTAATCAAAATCGCCTCCACCTGGGAAGGCATCAAAGCCGCCGAAATTCTCGAACAAGAAGGCATTCACTGTAACCTGACGCTGCTGTTTGGGCTGCATCAGGCGATCGCCTGCGCCGAAGCCAAAGTTACGCTGGTTTCCCCCTTCGTCGGTCGCATTTTGGACTGGTACAAAAAGGATACGGGCCGCGATAGCTACCCGCCCTCTGAAGACCCTGGCGTACAGTCGGTTACCGAAATTTACAACTACTACAAAAAGTTCGGCTACAAGACCGAAATTATGGGTGCAAGCTTCCGCAACCTCGATGAAATTAAAGAGCTAGCAGGCTGCGACCTGCTGACTATTTCTCCTAAGCTGCTTGAGCCTTTGGCTGAGACTGAAGGCGATCTGCCTCGCAAGCTCTCTCCTGAGAATGCCAAGGACTTGGACATTGAGAAAAAGCCTATGGACAAAGCAACCTTTGATGAAATGCATAAGGCCGATCGGATGGCGAATGAAAAGCTAGATGAAGGCATCGAAGGCTTCACCAAAGCGCTAGAAGAGCTAGAGCAACTGCTGGCTGACCGTCTGTCTCAGATGAGCCAACCTGCTGCTGTGTAATGGTCACTGTGTAATGGCCGCTGTGTAATGGTCACTGTGTAGTGAAAAAACTCAACTGATTCCACCAATAACCCAGTGGATCTAAATCTACTGGGTTTTTTTGAGCTGAACTCACTACCTCAGCATATGAACAATCTTTCGCTTGTAGTCTAAAAACTCGGGGGTGAGCTTCATATCTAGCTCTCGATGCGCTGGTAAATCAATGCCAATGGTTTCTCGGATTTTGCCGCTGCGATCCATGATGAAGACGCGCTGAGAGAGAAAAATGGCTTCTTCTACATCGTGGGTAATCATTAATACGGTGATTTGAGTTTTTGTCCACAGGTCGTGGAAAAATTCTTGCAGCTGTTCTTTGGTTTGTGAGTCGAGGGCACCAAAGGGTTCGTCCATCAGGAGGACTTCAGGATCGTTGGCTAGGGCGCGGGCGATCGCAACCCTTTGCTTCATCCCCCCTGATAGCTCCTTAGGATACGCCTTTGCCCAGTCGCTGAGCCCAACAATATCAAGGTAATAATCCACGCGCTCCTGCCTTTTTGCTTTTGGCAGACCTTTGAGCTTGAGCCCAAACGCCACGTTATCGGCAACCGACAGCCAGGCAAACAGCGTGTAGTTTTGAAAGACCATGCCCCGGTCGGCTCCTGGCCCCGGCACGACTTCACCATCGACTAATATTTCTCCAGACGTAGCGGGCATCAGCCCTGCTGCGATACTGAGCAGCGTAGATTTTCCACAGCCCGACGGCCCGACGATGCAGCTAAATTCGTTAGGCGCTAGCTGAACGCTAACGTTGTCAACGGCCACTATCGTTCGCTTACCTCTGCTCGATCTCCGGCTCGATCCCTGGCCGAAAATCTTGGTGACGTTGCGGATTTCTAGCTTAGGGGGTTTAGGCGCGGGCGGCAGCGTGGTGGGGAAATGGGTTGGCATGTCTCAGGTTGGTATGTCTCAGGTTGGCCTATCTTAATGGTTAGCAGATTCGGCCCACGGTAGCAGCCAGCGAGAAAGTAGCCTAAAGGCTAGGTCGGTGAGTAGCCCGATGCAGCCGATGACCAGGATGCAGAAGAGGACTTTGTCGGTTTGAAGCGTGCGCTGCGATCGCACAATCCGATACCCCAGCCCGTTCTCTGCCGCTAGCAGCTCAGAAATGACCAAAAAGTTCCAAGCCCCCGCTACATTTACCCGCATCGTATCGACAATGCTAGGTAAGGTTGCTGGCAAAATCACGCGAAACAGAACGTCCATACGGTTTGCGCCTAGCGTATAGGCCACATTCAAAGTTTCGTTAGGGATGAACTTTACCCCATCGGCCACCATAATCGCGTTGTAAAACACGATGCCCAAAAAGACAATCAGCACCTTGGGCAGCTCATCAATGCCGACCCAAACGATCATCAGCGGCGTAAAGGCGGCAATCGGCATATAGCGCACCGTACCCACAAACCCACCGAACAAACTGTCCATACTATAAAAAGTCCCCATGGCAATGCCGATAGGAATGCCCACCAGCGCAGCCAGCCCAAAGCCAGCCATCACGCGCACGGTGCTAGCCACAATATCGGTGAGCAGCAGCCCGTTTTTCTGCATGTCCGCCCCGGCGGCTAGCACTGCCGTTGGGGTCGGTAAAAAAGTAGCATCTAAATAGTGGCCGTAGCTCAAAATGCTCCAGATTGCCAGCGGCACAGCCAGCGCCATCAGGGTTAAAACGGGCCGCAGCCAGCCGGGAAAACCCTGACGAATACTCCAAAATACCGATGGTTTGAGATAGCGCTTTTTGTCAGCCATGTTTATCAGTTAGCCGGGTTTATTCAGGTGAGAGAAAGGTGCCTAAGACGACGCTTTAACGAACTGAGGATCGAGCACAGTGGCAAAGTCTCCTGGCGCAGATTTTATTTGCCCTTCGCTCACCAAGAAGTCAGATAGATCCTTCAAAGGCTTAACAACATACAGGTCGCTGTCGGGCTCGGACATCATTTTCAAGTTGGTTTCCTTATCAGGCAAATCGACGCCCTTAAGATCGCTCTCTACATCTGCGGGCTTTACATCTAATGCTACCGAGCTGATCTTGAGCGCTTCTTCTGGGTTTTCTTTGAGGAACGCCATGCCTTTAAAAATGCCGTTGACAAACGCCTGGACGGCTTCAGGGTTTTTCTCAACGTAGGCACTATCGAATATATACATGTCGATAATGGCTGTAGGCATTTTACTAGAGTCGTAAATGATCCGACCGTCTTTGACGGCCTCGGCGGCTTCTTTAAGGTAGGGCGCGTAGGTAACGGCGATATCGACGCTGCCCGTTTGATAGGCCGATGCTGCCGCTGAAGGCTCCGTGTTGATAGCGGTAATATCATCTTTAGTAAGGCCTGCCTCCTTAAGCACCTGTAGGAGGAAAAAGTAGCTCACGCCGCTGGTGTCAACGGCAACTTTTTTGCCTTTGAAGTCTGCGATGCTGGCGACGCTATTTTTTGCCAAAATGCCGTCGCCCCCCACTGAATTGTCTTGAATGAGGACAATTTTATAGTCTTTTCCCTGGTCTAAAAGCGTGACGGCTTCTGAACTTACCAGCGAAAGGCTGTCTAATTTATTGGCTAAAAAGGCAGATAGGTAGCCGCCGCTATCGCCGAAGTTACGCAGTTCAAAATCTAGTCCTTCCTCAGCAAAGAAGCCTTTTTCTTGGGCGATGTACAGCGGTACCTGGCCTACCCAGGGCGCTGTGCCTAAGGAAAGAGACGTTTTAGCTTTGGGCGCTGTTGTCGCTGGGCTATCGGTGGGAGTAGCTTTGGTGCTCTCGGAAGAAGAATTACAGGCGTGGAGTAAGACGGCTCCAGAAGCGCCTGCGAGTAGCTGAAGAACCTGGCGACGGTGAAGGTTATAAAACGACTGGGGCATGAATTTGCTTCCTCTTTTTTTAAAAAATTGACTGTCTGGCCGACAGGCTGATGAATTTCCGCCACTATACGGCATAACCCTACAAAAATAGGTTCATCTATCTAGCAAAAATAGATGAACCTAGAAAATAGATTAGCCTGATATATTACGTTGATTAGTAGGTTGGTCAAAGTATCTATAAAGCGCATTTCGACTACGCTCAATGCTCGCGCCACTGTAGCTAGAGGGTTTAGCTAGAGGGTTAAAGTGCAGTCATAACGCCAAGGGCGTGAAGGCCAACGCTAAGAAGTAGCGAGTGTGTGGATTCAAGAGGGGAATTATTTGCCAGTTGGGCTGGGTGTGACAGAGCTGCCAAACAGCCGTGAGCCCCGCCGACCAGTCCGATGCCTGTAGCGGAACCAAGCAAAAGCGGTTGTGGCTCAGCGCCTTGATCGCCTGCATGAGCCCAGTGATTGAGGTGCCGCAGGCTGCTATATCGGCACTGGTCGGAATTTGGTCATAGCCTGATACCTTGAAGCGAGGTCGCTAAGGGGGGTAGCCAGTTGGCTGGATTGCCGTGACTTGGCAATATAGTGGCGGCGGCGATCGCGACTTCTACAGCCGTCAGTGACAGGTTGCTATAAGCTGCTAGCAACAGCGATATCCAGTAAGGGCCGCAGAGATTGTCGGGCTGCTGGGGCGATTTTTCGTGAACCCGTAGCAGCGGCTCAAGGTAGGATAAAAGCCTTAGATCGATTTGCATAAAGCCATTATGGTTTCAAAGCCATAGGGTTCGCTTCAGGTGCTACAGGAGGGCTACAGGACTTTTTCTAAAAACTGACAGGCGCGATCGCTCTTTGGCGTACTAAAGAACACTTCTGGTGTGGCGTCTTCAACCACCCGTCCCTGGTCTAAAAACAAAATGCGACCGGCTGCTTCGCGAGCAAATCCCATTTCATGGGTGACAATCACCATCGTCATACCGCTGACGGTTAGGTCTTTCATCACATCTAAAACCTCTTTTACCATTTCTGGATCAAGCGCAGAGGTCGGCTCATCAAACAGCATAATCTCAGGTTCCATGGCCAAAGCACGGGCGATCGCCACCCGCTGCTTTTGTCCGCCCGACAGCTTAGCAGGATACACATCTGCCTTCTCAGCTAGGCCAACCTTCTCCAAAAGCGCCATTCCTTTTTCCTTCGCTTCCGAGCTAGACATGTTTTTGACCCGTGTCGGCGCGTAAGTCACATTTTTAAGAACTGACATGTGAGGGAACAAGTTGAAGTGTTGGAACACCATGCCTACATGCTGACGCATTTCCATCACATCTGTTTTTGGATGGGTGATATCCATGCCGTTAATTTGAATGGTGCCAGAGGTGGGTCTCTCCAATAGGTTAATACAGCGAAGAAACGTAGACTTGCCTGAACCAGATGGGCCAATCATCGCGACCACTTCACCCTGGCCGATATCAGTTGAAATTTCTTTGAGCACCTCTAACTCGCCAAATGACTTGAAGAGTCTACGAACCTCAACAGCTGTCTTTTCAGAATGATCGAATGATGGAACAGTGCGTGAGCTTGACATGTTAATTTATCCAGCTATAAATT
>JBGTGK010000033.1:0-9633 GCA_041746795.1 Phormidesmis sp. | reverse complement strand
CTGCCGCCATCGGCGATTGTATAGTCTGGGTCGAAACCTGGCGCCATCATAGCCAGGAGATGCTAGTCCCAAGTCTCTTCATCCCGGTGCTCCACCCCTTGCAATAGATAGCAATAGGTTGAGGCCGCATCAACGCCCACTAGCACCGGTTTATCAGCCTGAAAAATTTCGTCGTGTAAACCCACCTCAATGCCTGACAGGTCTTGCGATTGATTGATTTCAGTGGCATTGGCAGCAGTCGCTTCAAGCCGATTATGAACCGTGCCAATGCTGATCGGCAGATCGAATAGATCGCGAAACAGCTCGACGACACCACGATAGGAACTGTGGCAGATTAGCACCACTCCCAGAATCAACTGGTACAGCCAGCTTTTGGTCACTGGCAGGTGAAATAGAACGTCGTCATCTCCTTGGGACGGCGCAAATGACTCATCCAGTGAGCGCTGAGCTTTGTCGCCCTGCTGGTAGATGAACTTTCGGCTCACCTGATAGGTCGCGGCTAGGTGGCTGATGGGCTGTGAGCGCGAAAGTACCTGGATAACTATGTCTTGGCGAATATCCGGGGATAGGCTAGCGGCGATGGAAAGGGCTGGACTCATACCGGGGCGATGGCGATGCCCGCTGGAAGCGATCGCAGATGAAGGGAGGATGACGGCAACCACTTAGCCTACCTGTTGACGTAGCCTCTCGTTAGAAAATCGCATCGAAAGTGTTACCCGGTTTTGAGCCACGCCCACAGAAATCGGGCACTTCCAAAAAATCCTAGCCAAATTACTATTCGAACTTCCCTAGTCAATTCGGATTGGATAGAAGTCTCAATTTCAGATACTGGCATAGGCATGCCTCAGTCTGTTCGAAAGCATATTTTTGACTCCTTCTTTCCAACAAAACCTATCGGTCAGGGAACGGGCATGGGGATGCCCATTAGCTATCAGATTGTGATTGAGAGACACGGCGGTAAGTTTGACTGCTGCTCAACGCCTGATGAGGGAACTGAGTTTGTGATTCAAGTGCCTATCCGACAAAAGAGCCGCGAAAGATCCGCTTTAGCACAGCACTCGCCGTAAAAAAATAGCTATTGTCTTGATAGTCCTCGCAGAATTACTGACTGCTTGCGTGATAGATCGATATATAGCGTTTCTATAAAGGCCATGAAAACCCTTCATAAACTTACCCCCGACTTCAGCATCCTCCGAGCTGCGCTAGAGGGGCTACAAGACGGATTTGTGATCGCTGATCAAACTGGCGAGATCAAAAAAATCAACGCCCCTGCCCAACGCATTTGTGACCTTCTACGGGGAGCAAATAACACGCTCCCCGTAGAAGTTTGGCGGGTGTGTCTGGCCGCTCTCAAGAATCAGGACGTGCTCTCCTTTCAAAAAATTGGCCTTGATGCTGACATCATCCTGCCTGACTTAGGCACCGTTCGCATCCGCGTGCAAAATATTCAGCTAGCTCAAACGCCTTATCTAGTCGTCGTCTTAGAGGATCGCCAACAAACCATTCGGAACAGAGCACTTTCCGATGCTGCCCTCTTTGGCCTCACAGAGCGCGAAACCGAAGTGTGGCAGCTACGTCTGCGCGGAGCTGACTATAGCGAGATTTCGACCACCCTTTGGATTAGCGCCAATACCGTCAAAAAGCACATCAAAAACATCCGTGCGAAACAGCGAGGCCATCAGGATGATATGGCATACGCTTTGCTCGCTTGAGCACAGCCGCCGCCGCGACTTTTAGGCCATAGGCGGCTGCTCGACGCTGAGCTGTGCTTATGACGGTCGTATTCATGAGGAGAGCGATCGCACCCACGAAAATTCGCTTTCCAGCAGCGGTGGCTGCGGCTGAAGGGTGTAATCAATATCAATATTGACAGCCGTATTGTCACAAACCTGAGTCAGCAGTGACTTCATATCTACAACGGGTTCTGCTTCCATACTCTCTGGCTGACCAAATTCTGCTAGCTGCCTTGCTGGCCGCTCGCTATGGACATGGCCTTACCCTGTCGTAAAAGATATCTATCTTATCTGTCACCTCACAGGGCGTCGGCAGCATAACCCCCTTTCCGGCTTGGTAGAAACCGCTACCGCAGATGAATGAATCTTCTTTTAACTTAACCGTCTCTGTAAGTATTCAACTACTTAACGGGTATCGAAACCGCTACGTCCCTAGCAATTGCTGGTGCGTGACCTAGCTCCGCAGCAAGCTCGGCGTTACGAATCAGCACCGAGCGCTGTAGTAGAGGAGTTCGCGCTACCGAACTGTTCGCTAGCTGAAGCAGAGGATTGGCGGCTATACCGGCCAGTGCAGTCATGGTCACGGCCAGCACCAGGCTCACCTGCAAAGGGCGCATGCCGGGCAAAGTCCAATCATTGGATATATAGGCTTTCACCTCATCAGACATTTCCTGCGGCTCTTTCACTACCATCATTTTCACGACGCGAATGTAGTAATAAATGGAAATTACGCTGGTAATTAGGCCCACTAGCACCAGCGTGTAAGCACCTGCCTGCCAGCCAGCCCAGAAAATGTAGATTTTTCCAAAGAAGCCCGCCAGGGGTGGAATGCCGCCTAAAGAGAGCAAACACAGGCTTAAGGAAAGTGTTAGCAGCGGATCTTTTTGGTACAGACCGCTATACGCACTGATTTGATCGGTACCCGTGCGCAGCGAGAACAAAATCACGCAGGTGAAGGCACCTAGGTTCATAAATAAGTAGATAAACAGGTAAAACACCAGGCTGGAATAGCCTGCATCCGTACCGACGATGAAGCCAATCATTACAATGCCTGCTTGGCCAATCGAGGAGTAGGCCAGCAGACGCTTCATGCTCGTTTGCGCTAAAGCCACCACGTTCCCCAAGATCATGCTGAGAATCGCTAGCGCCGTAAATACGAAGCGCCACTGTTCCGTTACCATGGGGAACGCCGTTAAGAGCAGTCGCATCGCTAGGGCAAAGCCCGCCGTTTTAGATCCGACTGAGAGGAAGGCTACGACTGGCGTGGGCGAACCTTCGTATACATCTGGTGTCCATTGGTGAAAGGGAACTGCCGCTACCTTGAAGGCAATCCCCGCAATCACAAAGACCAGCGCAATAATCAGGCCAATGGGGGCTTCGGCATTGTCTTCGGCAATTCGAGTAGCGATTAGGCTGAGGCTAGTTTCGCCACCGGATAGGCCGTACAGTAGCGACAGGCCGTAGAGAAAAATGGCCGCACTCGCCGCGCCAATGAGTAAATATTTTAGTGCTGCCTCATTTGAGCGAGGGTCGCGCTTCATGTAGCCCGTTAATAAATAAGACGAAATACTCAATGTCTCCAAAGAGACAAACACGGTGACCATCTCATCGGCACCTGAGAGGAACATGCCGCCTAGCGTAGCCGTGAGTAAAATTGCCAAAAACTCAGCTAGCGCCGTGCCGGATCTGTCTACATAGCGGATGCACATGGGCACCGTGACGGCTGCCGCCAGGGCAATGATGCCGCGAAAGACAATGCTTAAGTCATCGCCATTGAACGCGCCTAAGAAAGCAATGGGATCGGCTGCGCCCCACTGAAAACAAAGGTCGGTGATGGCTAGGGCGAGACCTGCGATCGCCACATAGGGCAGCCACTTAGTAACGCTGCGCCCCCCAATAATGTCAGTGATAATAATTGCCATGATTGTGACGATCACAATTCCTTCTGGCAAAATGATGCCCGCATTCAGCTGAGCGGCAATATTGGCAAAGTCCATTGATGACGACCCAAAGGAGAGGCTAAATAAGGTTTTCCACTTGAAAGCTTACCTTGGATCCTCCGAATAACACACCGCCTGGCAGAAATAATTTTTGAAGGCTAGCCCGAAATAGGCAGGCCCAGCTGCAAAATAATTTAAAAAATCAATAGACATATTCTCCAATTAGGCGTTACAACAAAAACACCCGATTAAATGAAGCCAAACCAATGGGATTACTTCATTCGGCCCTATTCGCCAGCTTGACTAAGAATCCGCGAAGCCGAATATCTGGGGTAGACGGATCGGCCCATTGTGATCTATCGCTATATATAGAGGCAACTTGGTTAAAGCAATCGCCACTACGATATAGCCTCAAGCAACCGGCCTTGGGGAATGCTCCATAGCAAACCGGTGAAGTCACGGTAAAGTCACAGCGAAATGCGATAAAGCGCTAGCTGCAATTTTTTCTATCGTCACCCTGCCAGCGCCCAGAAGTTCATCTAAAAAACCATCAGAAAACCGTCAGAAAAGCAAGCTAAAAAAGCACAGGTTGTAATGTCTACGCTCGTCATCGTTGAGTCCCCCACCAAAGCCAAGACCATTCGCAACTACTTGCCCAAAGGCTATCGGGTAGAAGCTTCGATGGGCCACATCCGTGACCTGCCCAAGTCGGCAAAGGAAATTCCTGCCAAGGTAAAAAAGGAAAAGTGGGCTCAAATTGGCGTGAACACAGAGGCCAACTTCGAACCGCTGTACGTGATCCCTCAAGATAAAAAAAAGGTCGTCAAAACGCTCAAAGACGCCCTCAAAGATGCTGATGAGCTGGTACTTGCGACAGATGAAGACCGCGAAGGGGAAAGCATTAGCTGGCACCTAATGGAAGTGCTGAAGCCGAAAGTGCCGACCAAGCGCATGGTCTTCCACGAAATTACTAAAGAAGCTATTCAAGCATCCCTAGCCAACTGTCGCACCATTGACGACAAGCTGGTACATGCCCAAGAAACCCGCCGCATTCTTGACCGGCTGGTGGGCTACACCGTTTCTCCGCTGTTGTGGAAGAAAATTGCCTTTGGCCTTTCCGCAGGCCGCGTCCAGTCGGTATCAGTTCGCCTGCTAGTTGAGCGTGAGCGGGCCAGACGCGCTTTCCGCAAAGGTGCTTACTGGGATCTTAAAGCCGCCCTGCTGAAGTCTAGCGGTCAGTCCAGTGATCAGGCTGGTGACGAATCTCAAGCGCCCTTCGATGCCAGGCTAATTTCCGTTGGCGGCACTCGCGTCGCCAACGGCAGCGATTTTGACGAAGCCACCGGCCAGGTAAAAGCAGGCCGCAGCGTGCTGTTGTTCAATCAAGCCGAAGCGCGGACGTTGCAGGCCCGATTAGAATCTAGCGCCTGGCGCGTCGCTAACCTCGAAGAGCGGCCCAATACTCGAAAGCCTGCTCCTCCCTTTACGACCTCAACTCTTCAGCAGGAAGCCAACCGCAAGCTAGGCCTTTCTGCTCGCGATACTATGAGGACGGCCCAGAGCCTGTATGAGAAAGGGTTTATTACCTATATGCGGACTGACTCGACGAGCTTGTCTCAGCAGGCGATCGCAGCCGCCCGCAGCTGTGTAGAAACCAAATATGGTAAAGACTATCTCAGCCCCAAGCCCCGCCAGTTTTCCACCAAAAGCAAAGGTGCGCAAGAAGCCCACGAGGCCATCCGTCCCTCCGGCGAAGTCTTCCGTACGCCCAAAGGCACCGCCCTCAAAGAGCGCGAGCTGAGGCTTTACGACCTGATTTGGAAGCGCACCGTCGCCACTCAAATGGCTGACGCCCGCCAAACCAACATCACCGTCCAAATCGAAGCAGACGACGCGGTGTTTAGAGCAACCGGCAAGCGGATTGACTTCCCTGGATTCTTCCGTGCGTATGTAGAAGGCTCCGACAATCCTGATGAAGCCATTGAGAATCAGGAAATTGTCTTACCTGCTATGCAGTCGGGCGATTTGCTAAACTGCGCCAGCTTAGACGCCATCGGTCACGAAACCCAGCCACCCGCTCGCTATACCGAAGCTTCTTTGGTCAAAACGCTTGAAAAAGAAGGCATTGGTCGTCCTAGTACCTACGCTACTGTGATCAGCACCATAGTCGCTCGCCGCTATGCCGAACTGATTGGCAACTCTCTTGTCCCCACCTTCACCGCTTTCGCCGTCACCGAACTATTAGAAAAGCACTTCCCCGATCTTGTCGATGTCCATTTCACGGCCAACATGGAGCAAACCCTTGACGAAATCTCTACCGGCGGTGCTGAATGGCTCCCCTACCTAAAATCTTTTTACGGGGGCGCAGAAGGTCTTGCCAATCAGGTAGAACAACGTCAGGACAACATCGATCCTAACGAGGCGCGCACCGTTGATTTAGACGATCTTTTAGCCAAGGTTCGCATTGGTAAATACGGCGCTTATGTCGAGTTAGAAAGAGACGATGGAACCGTCAGAGCCTCCATTCCTGAGGGCGTTACCCCTGCCGACTTAGACGACGAGCAGGTAGAAGTTTTGCTGAGGCAAAAGACGGAAGGCCCTGAAAAAATCGGCCTGCATCCCGAAACCGGCGAACCCATGTATATACTCATCGGTCGCTTTGGCCCTTATGTACAGCTCGGCGACGTCACTGAAGACAATAAGAAGCCCAAACGCACCTCCCTGCCTAAAGGCGTGAAAGCAGAAGACGTCGATCAAGAGATGGCCGTTGCCCTGCTGTCTCTACCTCGTTTACTAGGCGTTCATCCTGAAACTGGCAACAACATCAAAGCCAATCTAGGCCGATTTGGCCCGTATGTTGTTCATACCAAAGGGAGAGAAGACGGCAAAGACGACTATCGCTCTATTAAGAGCGAGGACGATATGCTGACAATTGAGCTGCCCAGAGCCTTAGAAATGCTCGCCCAGCCCAAAGCCGGTCGGGGTCGTAAAACGGCAGCGCCTATTCACGAAATTGGCAAGCATCCTGTAGATGAAGAGCCGATTAGCGTGTATGACGGGCCTTATGGTCCTTACCTTAAGCATGGCAAAGTAAACGTGTCGGTACCTGAAGGCAAAAAGCCCGAAGAAGTGACTATAGAAGAAGCGGTTGCTTTATTGACAGAGAAAGGTGGCGCTGTGAAGAAAACGACTAAAAAGAGCACCACAAAAAAGGAAACGACGGCTAAAAAGACAGCGGCGAAGAAGAGCACAACAGCTAAGAAAACGACTAAAGCTACCGACAAAGCTGCCGATACTAAGCCTGCTAGCACAAAGGCAAGAACAACTCGTGCAGCTGCCGCCAAAAAAGCCACCAAAAAATCAGCAACGGAGAAAGTTGCTCCAGAGTAAACAAGCGTATGGCCTCAAGAAGATTGTTGAAAAAGACCCTTCAAAGGAAGCTTTGCTATGGCAATGCAGCTAGATCAGGTCGTTCCCTTTGGGCGCTCCTTTGATGAATATGTAAAAATGTTTTCGCTAAGCGAAGCCGACTTACAAAAGTCGATTTTGAGCGCTGCTGATGGCCCTGCTAGCTTTAATGCAGAAGGCACTGAGCGCGGTTGCCGAATTCAGTCAGTTGATCCGCTGTATGTGTTTGATGGGGCGGAAATTCGCGATCGCTTCTACACCGTCCTAGACGACATCATTCAGCAAGTCGCCGACACCCCAGACGATTATGTATGGCGCTATCACGCCTCCCCAAACGACTTAAAAGCTCACCGCATAGAAGTAACAGAACGCTTCTATACCGATTACCCCAAGGGCAAGCAAGAAGGTCGCTATGCTACCGGTAATCTACCCAACCTAGACTATGCAGACAGCGCTTTTGACTTAGGCCTCTGCTCGCACTTTTTATTCTTATACTCTCTCCAATGTGACGTTACCTTTCACAGAGCCGCTATCGACGAAATGCTGCGAATCTGTAAAGAAGTAAGAATCTTCCCGTTGCTAACACTGAACTTAGAAACCTCGCCTCATTTACCTCCAGTCATCAGGCACCTAGAAAGTATGGGATACAACTGCACCATCGAACCAGTGGCGTACGAGCTACAGCGAAACGGCAACAAAATGCTAAGAATAACAAAAGCTTAGACAATTCACCGCTCAATCTTAACGCTGCCGCCCCGACTCAAACCCACCTACCTTACCAAAACCTAAACCATCTTCGCCAACAACCTCTTATTCGGGGGGTGTGGAGGAGGCTCGGCCCCCACGCGGGAACTTAATCATCCTAGCAAAGGAGGGGCTTGGGGAAAGCGCACTAAAAGCACCAGGCCAGGCATTATAATGTGTTTCCCCAAATCTTGCCGCATTGCCTCTTGCCTCTTGCCCGCTAGCTTCTCCCTTCCTACTCGTTAACCTAATACAAGACCTCGATGCAACACCCGATCGCCAATCACATTTGAATGGTCAGCGCGATGCATCGTGCAGCGATTATCCCAAACGATAATGTCTCCTAGCTGCCACTGATGACGATAAATCCGACTAGCCCGAATCGAATGCCGATAAAGCAACCGAACAATCCGTCGGCCCTCATCAGGCGCTATCCCAGATATAGCCAAGCAGCGCTCAGGCGTCGATAAAAATAGTGCTGTGCGCCCTGAAATAGGATGCCGCCTGAACAGAGGATGCCAGCTTTGACCTTCCTCTCCTTCTTTGAGCACTAATCCCGAAACAACGTGAAGAACTTTAGCCCTCGCCAGCTTCCGCTTTACCGAGCTAGGCAAAGTTTCATACGCCCGATACTGATCACACAGCAGAGTCTCACCACCAGCGCGTGGCACGGTAACAACCCGCAAAGCCGTAAAAGCTGGCGGCTGAGCGATGTAGCTAGTGTCCGTATGAAAAACGCTTCTCGGCGGACAGGTTCGTCCAACGTTGCTCACAATGTTGAGATCCGGCTGATGCGGCACTGGCGTTTCGCCTACTGTGAAAGTGACTCGTCCTAACCGCTTGAGAAAAGCAACAAAATCTGCATCGCTCGCCTGCTGTTGCCGAAGCGTGACGAAGCCATTGTTAGCGATCGCCCGCTTCAAAACATCTGAATCTTCACAGGCCATGTCAGTCACTTTAAAGCCGACCGCCTCAATCCCAAAAGGTGAAAGCGCGCTAAAATCAATGCTCATTTTCTGCTTACTCCTCCTGTTTTTAGACAGCGTGCTTTTAGACAGATGGCTTAAAGATGTTAGCGATCGCCTCGCCTTTAGCACATACCTGTGACACCAACTCATGACACCTAACTCGCAGTCATCTGCTGCAACTCATCAAAATCCAATCGATTTACAACAAGATTAGCCTTTGAAAAATCATCGTCAGCCGTGTTCTCATTTGGAAAAGCAACACAGTCTAGATTTGCTGAGATTGCCGCTTCTACGCCATCTACATTATCTTCAATCGCGACGCAGCTATCCGATCCCTCATCAAGCTGTTCCAACACAAAAACATAGGCATCCTTGGCCGGTTTTGAGCGCTTCACATCAGCGGCGCTCACGATTTTATCAAAGTCAGTAGCGCGAATGCTTGGGCTCAGCGCTTCAATCAACGATGATACATTTTGCTCAGAAGTCGTCGTCACCAAAGCTACCTTCAGCCCATTTTTCTTAGCGCCCTGTATCGTTTCTACCACACCCGATCGCGGCTGTACCTGACCCTCAGTTAAAGACTCTTGAAAAATCTTTGACTTCGACTGGTGAATAGCCTCAGCATCAACCGACTGTCCGACAGAAGCTGCGTAGCGATCAATTCGCTTTCGGCCACCGCTCTCTCCTAGCATCGTAATATACTCTTCTCGTGGCCAGTGCCAATCTAGCCCGTGAAGCTCAAAAGCCCGATTAAAGGCCTGTCTCTGAAGTTCGGAAGTGTCGGCAATTGTACTGATAGAGCCAAAAAGAATCGCTGACATACGTTTTCTCCTTAATGTT